>NZ_MEFH01000014.1:0-67508 GCF_001725095.1 Sphingopyxis sp. SCN 67-31
GCAGCACCGCAAGCTCGCCGCTTAATATCAACCCCAGGACGAGGCCCGCGCTCCGCTAATCTACGCCGCGATCTGCGCCAAATGTTCTGACGACAGACAAGGCGATAATGATCCTGCTCCCTCGCATAAACTGCGCGCAAAGGATCGGCGTCGCCGCCGTCGGCACCATGTCCGGCCTCGAGGGCGGAGCGAAGGTCAGACATAGATTCTTCTCGATAAAGTGCGAGTCGGCTCGGCATTTACACCCTGTAGCAGCTACAGGGTCAACAGCCTGGATCGACAAATTCCTTCAGCGCGAAGAAGACGGCTGAATGGGCAGTCACGCTCGGGTTCGGATCGGGTTCGGCAAGCCGGAGGCTCGATGCACACTGGCGGCAGGGAGCCGAGAAACCAGCGGCATGGGGTCAACGCTGCCGTCGCAGCTTGCCGAACTCGCGGTCACCGCTCATGAAGTGCTCAATCATCGGCGCTATCAGTCGCTCTGCCGGCAAAGGTTCGGAAAGCCCGTTGGCCCCGGCGTGAACCCGCGCGTAATCCGTGAGATCGCGCAGGACCGCGCCGGGCAGTTCCACGGTCACCTTGACTGGCCGGTCCTCGGCAATCGCTCCAAGCCTCAATTTGCTCATAGCGGGTCAGCAGTGGAAATCGGCTCCAGCACCAAGTCTCGCGTCACGATGACGCGGAACGCGAAACCGGGGCGGACGGAGATGGTCGGCGGTATCGCCAGCTGACGCTCGACGATTTGCCGCCCGGTCTGACCCATCGAATCCTGCGCGCCCGTGCGCATGGCACGGACCAGCCTGTCCTCGTCTCCTGCTCCGAGTTCCGCGCCGACGCCGAGCAGGGTCGATACAAGCGCCGCCTTGAACATATGGCCCCAATGATTGTCGGTGCGGTCGGCAAGGCCGGCCATGCCGGCAGCATCCGCCCCCGGAAGCCGGCCAAGAACGATCGATCGCCCCCGGGGAAGGATCAGCCGATCCCAGGCGAGCAAAACACGACTTTGCCCCGCCACGATCTCGCTGTCATATTCCCCGACCAGGCGCGACCCTTGGGGAATGAGAAGAATCCGCCCGGTAGGGCTGTCATAAACATTCTGGGTCACTTGCGCTATGATCTGGCCCGGAAGATCGGAACGGATACCGGTGATCAACGCCGCCGGAATGATATTCCCGGATTGCACAATATAAGGCGAAGCGAGCGGGACGATGCGCACGCCGCTGTCCGTCCGGCGCGGACCAGTCGCTCCGAAAAACGGGCGAGCCGGGACGTCTGCGGTCGGTGGATGGATCGCTAATACAGGCGGCGCGGACTGTCCTGGCGCAACAGCCGAAGCGCGGGCTCCCTCGCTCGCCAGAAAGAGATTGCTACCGCGCGCCGCGTCGCTTTCTTGAATCCGGCGCTCGCGCGCCTGATCCGCAGCCCGTTGTTGCGGATCGGCGTGAGGCGGAACAGTCGCCATAGGGGGCGGGGGGACCATCTTGCCCTCCTTCTGCGCCGACACGATCGGTCGGCCGAGGTCGCCGGGAAGTGGCGGCCCGAGCTTCGGCACCGCGCCATAGTCCGCAGCCGCGCCGGTGATGAGTTCCGAGCGGTTGGGGCGATCGGTTTCATAGACATTCTCGCGGGGGTCGGGTTCCGGCGTCCGCAGCGCCCAGAGCAGCGCGCCCGCGATCGCCAAGCCCGTCGTACCACCGATGATCGCGAGCGTGCGCCGTGAGAGGCGCATCACGGATGGCATTTCGCCCTCGAGCCGGAACCCGTCGGGGCTGGGCGGCGCGACGGTGCATTCCGCGGCACCGGCTTCGGAGACCAGCTCTGCCTTCTCCTCCCGTTCTGGCACGCTCATGACCGCCCCCGACGACGCTTGTCGTCGCGCTCGATCCGCACTTTTTTCGCGCCGCGTCCGCTTCCGAGCCGAAGTTCGGCGCGTTCAAACAGGCGATCGACTATCAGGAACCGGCCTTGCACGCGGTAATTGACGAGCTCCGCGCCGTCCTTGTCGCCGAGCACGAAGAGCGGGGGCATATCGCCCGCGGCAATGCCGTCGCCAAACTCGACGAACAATTGGCGGCCATCGTCGAAGACGCGCAGCGGGCGCCAGGGCACCTTGTCGCCGCTGATCCGGTAACCAAAATTGAGCGCCGAAAAGTCGATGCCGCCCGCAACGGGTGCAGCGCGGTCCCGCTCGGTTTCGGCCGCTCGCAATGCGATCAGCTCATCGGCTGGGTAGGACCAGCTGACTGCGGCCATATAGGTCGAAGGCGTCGCGCGCAGTTCGAGATGATAGGTGCGGCGGTTGGTGTTGATGACGAGGTTCGTCATGATGTCGGGGCGGGTCGGCTTGACGAGAATATGAACGCGCCGCGACACACCGGCGCCGCTCAGCGTGTCGCCGATGATCCAGCGGACCGTATCGCCGGCGGCGACCGGTCCGGGTCCGACGAGCTCCTCGCCTTCCTGGAGCGCGATGTCGGTGACCTGCCCCGGGGCTGTATAAATCTGGAACAGCGCGCCGTCGGCCCAGGCATATTTCTGGATCGCGTTGAGAAATGTCGCACGGTCCGGCTGGACGCGCGCCGCGTCATTGGCCCGGCCGACCTGCATCTTGACGTCGGAGGGCGTGGCAACCGCAGGAAATGCGAGCGCGGCTGCGGTCACAAGAAAGATAAAACGCGTCACTGGCTGAGCTCCTTCGACCAATTTACGGCGGTGACAAAAATTCCGAGCGGGTTGCGCCGCAGGGCATCGGGGGTGCGGGGCGGCTGGACCGTCACGGTGACGATCGCCGACCAGCGCGACGTCTCGAGAAGACTGCCGTCCTGATAGCGGCGCTCGGTCCAGGCGATACGAAAGCTGTCCTTGGAGGCCCGGATCACGCTCGACACATCGACCGCGACCTGTCGTTTGCCGATCTCCGCGAAGGGATCGTTCAGTCTCGCATATTCATTGAGC
Source organism: Sphingopyxis sp. SCN 67-31 (assembly GCF_001725095.1). Classification (NCBI taxonomy): domain Bacteria; kingdom Pseudomonadati; phylum Pseudomonadota; class Alphaproteobacteria; order Sphingomonadales; family Sphingopyxidaceae; genus Sphingopyxis; species Sphingopyxis sp. SCN 67-31. The sequence continues at coordinate 2,956 of NZ_MEFH01000014.1, forward strand.
GCCTGCGCGCCGCTCGCCGTGGCGAAATCATAGGCGCTGAGCCAGTCTTTGCGCAGTACGACCGGATCGGCCGGAATCGACCGGACATGCTCGATGAAGCGCGCGAGATGGAAGGCGATCTGCGGATCGGTCGGCGACCAGTCGGCGTCTGCGGGCGCGACGGCCCTTGCCTCGCCGAGCTTGTCGACCTCGACCACCCAGGGCGTGATCGTGCCGCGCAGCGACTGCCAGACCAGAGCCGAGGCGAGGCCGCCTGACAGAAGCAGGGTGCCGAAAAAGGCGAGCCGCCAATTCTTCGCCTGGACGCGCGCCGAGCCGATGCGATCGTCCCAGACCTGCGTCGCGCGCTGATGCGGCGTGACCGGGACGGGCGAGATCCCATAATGATTGGAGGGCCTGCGGAAAATCATATCAATCCCTTTCGCTGATGTCAGGTGCGGAGCCGGCGCCGTGGCTATCGCCGCCCTTCAGGGTCTGCGCGCCGACCATCGCGCCCTGCGCGACCGACTGCCGATGCCGCATCGCGGTCGCCCAAGCCGGCGGCGTACCGGCAGCAGGTGCCGGTCCCGCCTTCGCCGCCTGACCCGCGCGGCCGGCCGCAAACTGCTCGCGGGTCCGCTCGGCGGCACGCCGAAGCGGGGACGCCGCAGCGCTCGCCGCCGAGCGCGCGACATTGGCGAGACCCGCACCGACCGCTTGCGCCCCGCTCTTCCCGGCCGCGCCTGCGGCGTAGGAGGCCGATGCGCTGCCCGCAGTGCGGGTAGCGCCAGCCGCAGCGCCGCGCGCAAAGCTGGCGGCGGCACCGGTAGCCAGCGTCGCACCCGCCGCGCCCGCGGCGAGCGTGGCGCCGGCGGCGACGGCCGTGCCGGCCGCAGCGCCTGCGCCGAGCTGGGGGCCGCCCGCGACGATGCCATTGGCGATCGAAGGACCGAAGATACCGAGACCCAGCAATGTGAGCGCGCCAAGCGCGATCGCCATAACCTGCTCGATGTCCGGCTCGGCGCCAATCTGGGCACCCATGAAGCGGTCGAAGAGGGTCGTGCCGATCCCGGTGATGACGGCGAGCACCAGCACCTTGATGCCGGAGGAGACGATATGGCCAAGGACGCGCTCCGCCATGAACGCGGTGCGGCCGAAAAAGGCGAAGGGGATCAGAACGAAGCCCGCGAGCGTGACAAGCTTGAACTCGAGGATCGTCACGAAGACCTGCACCGCGAGGATGAAGAAGGCGAGGACGACGATCACCCAGGCGATCAGCAGGATCAAGATCTGTACGAAGTTGGTGAAGAGCCCGATAGGCCCCAGGAGGTCCTTGCTCGCATCGAGAAGCGGCTCCGCGGCATCGAGGCCCGTCGCCGCGACGACGCCCGGGCGCATGAAGTCGCCGATCGCCATGGCGCCGCCGCTTGCCTTCAGCCCGAGACCGGCAAAGCTTTCGAGCATGATTGTCGCCAGGCTCTGGAAATTACCGATGATGAACGCGAAGACGCCAATATAAAGCGTCTTCTTGACGAGGCGCTGAAGGACATCCTCGTCGGCTCCCCACGCCCAGAACAGCGCGGCGATCGTCACGTCGATGACGATGAGCGTAGTCGACAGAAAACCGACTTCGCCGCCGAGCAGCCCGAAGCCGCTGTCGATATAGGTCGAAAAGACCGACAGAAATTGGTCGATCACGCCCGTGTCGTTCATCGCTCGTTCCTCCGCTCACCGAAAAACCGGCGACGCTTCGCTTCCCATGCCGCTTCGCAATCTGGGTCGACCGTCGTGACGGTCCGGCAGCGGCGAAGCCTATCGTCCGGCGCCGGGTGTGCGTCCGCCCCGGAGACCTGGGGGACGGACGCACGGGGCGCGGGCGGCCAGGTCGCGGCGACGAGCGCGAGCGTCATGGCGATTCCGCCCAGCACTGCCGCGCCTGCGATCCTGGCCGCCCGACCCATCTCAATTGCCTTTGAGGAAGCGGCGGAAGCGCTCGCGTCCTTCGGCTTCGGCAGCAGCCGCGCGGGCGGCATCGAGCATCTGTGCCCGCCCCTGCGCGGCGATCGCAGCGGCAAGATCACCAAGTTGCTGCGACTGGAGCGCAAGCAGCTGGTTGCCCGCCTGTGCCGCCTGAAGGGCGCCGGCCGCCGACTGGCTCGCGGTCACCAGCGTCGTGATCGAGCGGCGCGCATCGCCCATATTGCCGACGACGCCCGCCTGGACCTTCATCGCATCCTGGAAGGCGCCGACGCTGTCGGTCCAGCGCGCCTCGGCATTGGCGACCATTTCCGCCTGCGTGCCCGTCAGTGCGCCGCCCTTGTAGCGCGCGTCGAACGCCTTCTGGATGTCGCCGACATCAAAAGCGACCCGCTGCGCTTCGCCGAGCAGGGTGCGGGTCCGGTCGACCTGCCCTTGCAGCTCTTGGAGCGTCGAGACCGGCAGGCCCGACAGGTTGCGGGCCTCGTTCGCGAGCGATGTCGCCTGATTCTGCAGCTGCTTGATCTGGTTGTTGATCTGCTCGAGCGTGCGCGCGGCGGTCAGGATATTCTGCGCGTAATTGCGGGGATCGTGGACGATCCCGCCCACTTGGGCCGCGGCCGGGGCGGGCACGGCCGCAGCCGCGATGCCGCACCCGGCGACGAGCAGCGCGGCCGCGCAATGGAAAATCGGGGTCTTCATGGTCATTCACTCCTTCAGGGTGGAAAATTCGAGATTGGCGAGAAGATCGGCCGCCCAGTCGAGGCGGCGCTCACGCAGCCAGGCGGCGGCAAAGCCGTCGCTCCCATGTTCGGCGACGAGTTCGCCGATGCGGATCTGATCGGTCTTGGAAGACGCGGCGGTGAAGGCGAGCGCGATCTCGCCGAGGCCCAGCTCGAACAGCCGGTTCCCGCGGCGCGACTGGCAATAATAATCGCGCTTCGGGGTCGACCGGCTCAATATCTCGATCTGCCGGTCGTTGAGGCCGAAGCGCTCATAGACCCGCGCGATCTGCGGCTCGGCGGCGCGCTCATTGGGAAGGAAGATGCGCGTCGGGCAGCTTTCGATGATCGCGGGCGCAATGCTCGAACTCTCGATGTCGGCGAGGCTCTGCGTCGCGAAGATGACGCTCGCATTCTTCTTGCGTAGCGTTTTCAGCCATTCGCGCAGCTGCGCGGCGAAGGCCGGACTGTCGAGGATAAGCCAGCCCTCGTCGATGATGATCAGGGTCGGCGAGCCATCTAGGCGCTGCCCGATGCGGTGAAAGAGATAGGCGAGCACGGCGGGGGCCGAGGCGGCGCCAACGAGGCCCTCGGTCTCGAGCGCCTGCACCCGTGCGCTGCCGAGGCGTTCGACCTCGGCGTCGAGGAGGCGTCCCCAGGGTCCGCCGACCAGATAGGGCGCCAGCGCCTGCTTCAATTCCTGCGATTGCAGCAGGACCGCGAGCCCGGTCAGCGTCCGCTCCGCGACCGGCGCGGTGGCCAGCGACGTCAGCGCCGACCAGAGATGTTCCTTCGCGGCCGGATCGACCGCGACGCCTTCGCCCGCGAGGAGCGCGGCCAGCCATTCGGCCGCCCATGCCCGTTCGCCCGCCTCGTCGATGCGCGCGAGCGGCTGCAGCGCGACGCCGCCGCCGTCATCCTGCAAGGCGCGGCCCAGATCCTGCCAGTCGCCCCCCATGGCGAGCGTCGCGGCGCGGATCGAGCCGCCGAAATCGAAGGCGAAAATCTGGCTGCCCTCATAGCGCCGGAACTGCAGCGCCATCAGTGCGAGGAGCACCGACTTGCCGGCGCCCGTCGGGCCGACGACGAGGCTGTGGCCGACGTCGCCGACATGAAGAGTGAGGCGGAACGGGGTCGAGCCTTCGGTCTTGCCATAGAGCAAGGGGGCATCACCGAAATGCTCGTCCCGTTCCGCCCCCGCCCACACCGCTGATAAGGGTATGAGGTGGGCGAGATTGAGCGTCGAAATGGGGGGTTGGCGGACATTGGCATAGACATGACCGGGGAGACTCCCCAGCCAGGCGTCGACCCCGTTCATGCCCTCGACCGTGCAGGTGAAATCGCGGCCCTGGATGGCCTTCTCGGCGAGCCGCAGCTTTTCGGCCGCGATGGCGGGATCCAGATCCCACACGGTCAGCGTCGCGGTCACATAGGCGATGCCCGCATGGTCGGCGCCGAGTTCCTGCAATGCCATGTCCGCGTCGGCAGCCTTGTTCGAGGCGTCCGAGTCCATGAGCACCGACGTCTCGTTGGTCATCACCTCCTTGAGGATCGCGGCGACCGATTTGCGCTTGGCGAACCATTGCCGCCGGATTTTGGTCAGCAGCTTCGTCGCGTCGGTCTTGTCGAGCATGATCGCGCGCGTCGACCAGCGATAGGCGAAAGCAAGCCGGTTGAGTTCGTCGAGCAAGCCCGGCCAGGTCGCCGTCGGAAAGCCGGTGATCGTCAGCGTGCGGATATGATGCTCGCCGAGCCGCGGCGCGAGACCGCCGACGAGCGGCTGATCGGTGAGCAGCGCGTCGAGATAGACGGGTGTTTCGGGGACGCGGACGCGCTGCCGATTGGTCGAGACGCAGCTGTGGAGATAGGTGAGTGTCTCGCCGTCGCCCAGCCATTCGGCCTCGGGAACGAAGCCTTCAATCAGATGGAGCAGCCGCCCGCTACGATCGACGAAGCCTTTCAGCAGTTCTTTCGGATCGACACCCGCCTCCGAGCGCCCCTCATAAAGCCAGGCCTCGGCGCGCGCAGCCTCTTCGGCGGGCGGCATCCAGAGCAGGGTCAGATAATAGAAGCTTTCGAAATGCGCGCCTTCCTCGCGGAACTGCTCGCGGCGCTCGACATCGACCAGCGCCGAGACGGCGTCGGGAAAATCCGAGACCGGATAGGATATCGCGGGAACACGCTGCGCCTCGACGAAGACCGCCCAGCCCGAGCCGAGCCGCCGCAGCGCATTGTTCAGCCGCGCGGTCACCGAGACGAGTTCGGCCGGGGTCGCGCTGTCGAGGTCGGGACCGCGAAAGCGCGCAGTGCGCTGGAAGGAGCCGTCCTTGTTGAGGACCACGCCCTCGGCGACAAGCGCCACCCAGGGAAGATAGTCGGCGAGGGAAGCGGATTTGGTGCGATATTCGGCGAGGTTCATCATGGGCGCATCCAGACAGGAAATTTGAGGTGACGGCGGGCGACGTCGACGAACTGCGGGTCGTGCCGCGCCGCCCAGACCGAAAGGGCATGGCCGATCGCCCAGAGGGCAAGGCCGGCGATCCAGAGCCGAAGGCCAAGCCCGATCGCGCCGGCGAGGGTTCCGTTGACGATCGCCAAGCTGCGCGGCGCGCCGCCGAGCAGGATCGGCTCGGCAAGCGCGCGGTGGACCGGCGCGAAGAAACCCGGAATGTCGGCCTCCTGTGCCATCAGACGAGCGCCCCGCCGCCGAAGGAGAAGAAGGAGAGGAAGAAGCTCGATGCCGCGAAGGCGATCGACAGGCCGAAGACGATCTGGACCAGCCGGCGGAAACCGCCCGAGGTATCGCCGAAGGCAAGGCTCAGGCCGGTGACGATGATGATGATTACCGCGACGATCTTGGCGACCGGACCCTCGATGCTCTCGAGGATCGACTGGAGCGGGGCTTCCCAGGGCATCGACGAGCCGCCGGCATGGGCCGGGACGGCGACGATCATCGCGACGACGATCGCGGTCGAGGTGAGCATGGCGCGGCGGGCGCCATGCCGGGCGGCACGGATCATGAGCTTTCTCCTTCTTGTGTGTGCGGGACCAGGCGATATTCGCCGGTGGCGGGATCGAGTCCTTCGACCCGCGCAAGTTCGGACAGGCGCCGGCCGGTCCCATCGCGGACGAGGACGGCAACAAGGTCGATCGTTTCGGCAAGCAGCGCGCGCGGCACGGTTACGACCGCCTCCTGGATGAGCTGCTCCATGCGGCGGAGCGCCCCGAGCGCGCTTCCGGCGTGGATCGTACCGATCCCGCCCGGATGCCCTGTTCCCCAAGCCTTCAGCAGATCGAGCGCTTCGGGGCCGCGCACCTCGCCGATCGGAATGCGATCGGGCCGGAGGCGGAGCGACGAGCGCACGAGGTCGGTGAGCGATGCGACTCCGTCCTTGGTGCGCATGGCGACGACATTGCGAGCGGCGCACTGCAACTCGCGTATATCCTCGATGATGATGATCCGGTCATCGGTGCCGGCGATCTCTGCGAGCAGCGCGTTGGCGAGCGTCGTCTTGCCGGTTCCGGTGCCGCCGGCGACGAGAATGTTCATCCGCCCGGCGACCGCATGCCGCAGCGAGGCGGCGGCAGCCGGCGCCATGATGCGCGCCCCCACATAATCGTCGAGTGTGAAAACGGCTGCCGCAGGCTTGCGGATCGCGAAGGCCGGAGCGATCACCACGGGCGGCAGCAATCCCTCGAACCGCTCGCCGCCGCCAGGCAGTTCAGCCGATACGCGCGGACTCCCGCCATGAACTTCGGCGCCGACATGATGCGCGACGAGGCGGATGATGCGTTCGCCATCGGCCGCGCTCAGCCATGTACCGCTGTCCGCGATGCCCTCGCCGAGCCGGTCGACCCAGAGGCGGCCGTCCGGATTGAGCATGATCTCGACGACTTGCGGGTCGGCAAGCCAGCCGGCGATCGCCGCCCCGAATGCGGTCTGCAACATGCGCGCGCTGCGATTTCGCGCTTCGAGCCGGATCGGTTCTGCTGCCATGAGAGGACCCCGTTTCGCGGCGCCGGACCGGATGTCCGTGCGACGGGGCCGAGTAAGAGACGCAGGGATTGCTCCAATTCAACAAGCTTTTGAGCGCGTCGCACCGTGGCGTCGAAAGACAGGCTATGGCGTAGGCGCCGTCATCGCGGGAAGCGGCCGCGCTTCCGCGAATCACCCCCGGGGCTTGTGCCGGAGGCGATTTTGACAAGAGTGTGAACATGAGTGATTCGAGGTCGCACACATATGAGGACGCCGAACGCTGGGCGCGCCTCACCGACAAGCAGCGGGCCTGCCTCGATCTCCTGATCGAGCGACAGACCTCGAAGCAGATCGCGCGGCAGCTCGGAATCGCCAAGCCCACCGTCGATCTCCGGCTGACCAAGGCGCGCGATATATTGGGGACGGCGAACCGGGACGAGACCGCGATCGTCTATGCCCGTCTCAAACAGACCTATGACCGGATCACATGCGATCCGATCGACCTTCCGCGGCCGCCTAAGCTCGTGCCATCCCACTTCCCGGACGGAGGCCCGGCCGACGCGATGGCGCTGAATGACAGTGCCCTGGCGGCGGGCGGGCCGATGGAGACCAGCCCGCCGTCCAGGGATTTCTGGAGGCATGACCATGCCCGGACGAGGCGAGCGCTGATCATGGCGGCCATGCTGGTCGCACTGGTCCTGCTCATCCTCTCGGGGCTCGCCATCGCCCAGGCGCTGACGACGCTGATCTCCGGCTGATCCCTTTCCCTTGTGCCCAAACAATTGCCGGATCGCCCCCGCGTTCCGGAAAAGGAGAAGTCATGTCCAAAGAAATCAACTTCGCAGCGGCTCGTCTCGAGCGCGACGTCCCGGCTGCGGAAGGCAGAGTCGATGATGCCCTCATCGCGGTGTCCTCGCTGATGACAAGTGTCGTTACCGCGCGACGCGATACCATCGGCGTGCCGGCCACCAGCGGCCATGCGACGATCCGGCGGCTCGCGAAGGCGCAGATGGCGCTGGTCGATGTGAGCGGCGACATTCTTCGCGTCCATGGCGATCTCGTGCAAATCGGTCGCGAGACGGCGGGCTATGACCTCCATGAATGCCCGGCGATCGCCGGCGCGGTTTCCGAGCCTCTTCCAGCGGCCGCCTGACCCCGATTGACCGGGAGCAGCCAGCATGAAAGGTTCGGGCGATGCGCATGGCATTTTTCCTCGCTTTCTTGCTGGTTGCTCTTGGCTATGCGGCCTGGCGCGGGGGCGGACCCGAACGCGCGATGGCGGCGATCGCGCTGACCATGGTGGGAGCGGACAAGATGCTCCACGCTTTCGTACCGGTCGAATTCGCATCGCTGGACACGGGCCATCTCGCGATCGACCTGTTCGGCGCGAGCGCGACCACCCTGCTCGCGCTTTTTGCGCATCGCTTCTGGCCCATGTGCGTCGCGGTGCTCCATATTCTGCCGCTCCTCGCGCACACGAGCCGGTTCCTCGATGTGGAGATTCATCCCGCAGCCTATCTGACGATGCAGGTTGCGACCTCGTGGCTGATTCCGCCGATCCTCATCCTCGCAACCTGGCGGCACCAGCGACGCCTGGCGCGCGGCGACAGCGAGCCGTCCTGGTACATCTCGTCGCGTCGATCGATCCCGAGAACAGCCAATCGATAGCCGAAACACTACTTGCCGAGTTCCATAGTCTCGATCGCATCTGGTCGCGGTCACCCGAGGCGCTGGCGCGAATTCTGGGCAAGCAGAGTCCGGTCATAGGCCTTCTGCTTGCCGCGCGCGAGGCCGGCCTCGAAGCCATGCGCGCCGAATTGCTCGGTCGCGTTATCGAACCCTCCAGCCCGAAATTGATCGAATATCTCAAGACCTCGATGGGCGCGCTGCCCGAGGAAATTCTTCGCGTGTTGTTTCTGGACGCGTCGCGCCGGCTCGTCGCCGACGAGCAAATGCAGCATGGCTCGGTTCGGCAGCTGGCACTTTATCCGCGCACGATTTTCCGGCGCGCGCTCGAGCTGGACGCAGCGGCTATCCTGCTGGTCCATAATCATCCAAGCGGTGACCCGACCCCGAGCGACAGCGACATTCGCGTGACCGAACTCCTGCGCGACATCGGCCGGGCGCTCGACGTCGAACTCATCGGCCATATTATCGTCACCCAGCGCGAACACCATAGCCTGGCCGCCGGCAAAACTCCTCCGAGGGGAAGACCGGGACCGCCGTTGACCCTCGGGGACGGACATCGCGACCGCATCGAGACAGAGAAGGGAGTTGCCGACCTCGCGCTCTCCAATGCGCGCCGGACCTTGCGCCGGCGGTTGCTGCGCAAACAGCTTCTGGGCAACGATGAATTATTCGGCGAGCCGGCGTGGGACATGCTCATCGACCTCTTCATTCATGAAGGCGAGGCCAAGCCGGTGTCGACGAGCAGCCTCGGCATCGCCTCGGGGCTGGGGATGAGCAGCGCGCTGAGGCTGGTCCAGCGACTCTGCGATGCCGAGCTCCTGGTCCGCACATCGGATCCCGCCGACGGGCGGCGAAACTTCATCCAGCTTGCGCCCGAAGTCGCGCACCGGCTTACCGCCTATTTCGCGGCCGGCGAGGAATGAGTGCCGGGCGGCGTGCCCGGCGATACTTCCTCCTGGAACTTCGGCCCGAGTTCCATCCGGCGCGCGAGCGTATCGACGAACGCCTCCCACCGTTTCTTGCCGGTAGCCTGCGCCGCCTGCAGCGCCGCATCGGGGAGCGGCGGATTGTTCGTCAGCCAGGATCGGATGAACAGCGCGGCGGTCTCGTTCGACAGCTCGATATGCCATTCAAGCCGCTCGATCTGCCGCGACAGGCGGTCGAGGCGCCGGGCAAGCACGGCCTCGAGCCGCTCCTCCTGATCGGGTGTGAGCAAGGATGCGAGCGCCGCTTCGACGATATCGGTTCGCGTCATGCGCCGGCTGCGCGCCCGCTCGTCGAGTTCGCGGCAAAGCGCGGCGTCGAGGCGGAAGGTCCGTTTGACGGCGGGCTTTTTCACAGGTCGATTCCATCGCCCGGATCGAGCGATGCGTTGCGCGCATTGCGCTGCATCGCCCGGTCCATGGCGCGCCGGTCGCGCGCCGCGTCGCCCCCCTCGCCGCGATCGAAATCGAACTCGTTGACCTCGGGCACGGGTTCGGGGGCCACATTCTCATGATCGGCGAGGCCCGGCTCCCGCCGGATTCCCGAATTGCTCCCCTGTTCCCCCGTTTCGTCCGCTTCGGCTGGCGCCCCCGCCTTCGGGTCGCCGTCCTCTGCTGGCGACGCCCGATGTCCGGCAGGCCCCGGTCCGGGAAGCAGAAGGACGGGCGGCGGCGCCTGCGACCGCGGCGTCCAGTCGTCGTCCGCCCGTTTCGGCATCCGGGCAAGCGCCGGCGGCGGGAGAATGCGGCTCATGAACCGGGGGTCCGCAAAATAGCGTGCCTTCGAAGCACGGATCGGCGGCACCCCGGCGGCCATGACGATCTGCTCACCGGGCGGCAGTTGCATCACCTCGCCCGGGGTGAGCAAGGCGCGGGCGGTTTCGGTGCGCGACACCATGAGATGGCCGAGCCAGGGCGACAGGCGGTGACCGGCATAATTTTTCATTGCGCGCATTTCGGTCGCAGTCCCGAGCGCATCGGAAATGCGCTTGGCGGTGCGCTCGTCGTTGGTCGCGAAGCTCACCCGGACATGGCAATTGTCGAGGATCGCATTATTCTGCCCATAGGCCTTTTCGATCTGGTTGAGCGACTGGGCGATCAGGAAGGCCTTGATCCCGTATCCCGCCATGAAGGCGAGCGCGCTTTCGAAGAAATCGAGGCGACCCAGCGCCGGAAATTCGTCGAGCATCAGGAGCAGGCGTCGCGGCCGCGCACCGGGATTCAGCTCTTCGGTAAGCCGGCGCCCGATCTGATTGAGGATGAGGCGGATCAGCGGCTTGGTGCGGCTGATGTCGCCGGGCGGCACGACGAGATAGAGCGAGGTCGGACGATCCCCCGCCATCAGATCGGCAATCCGCCATTCGGAGCGGCCCGTCACCGCCGCGATGACGGGATCGCGATACAGGCCGAGAAAGGACATGGCGGTCGAGAGCACCCCCGAGCGTTCATTGTCCGACTTGTTCAGCAATTCCTGCGCGGCCGCGGCGACGACGGGATGCACGCCCTTGTCCCGCAGATGCCGGGTGGTCTGCATGCGGCGCAGCGTCGAGACGATCGGTCGTCGCGGATCGGACAGAAAGGCGGCGACGCCGGCGAGCGACTTGTCTTCCTCGGCGTATAACACGTGCAGGATCGCGCCGACGAGCAGCGCATGGCTCGTCTTCTCCCAATGGTTGCGCTTCTCGAGGCTGCCTTCGGGATCGACGAGGACATCGGCGACATTCTGCACATCGCGCACCTCCCATTCGCCGCGGCGCACTTCGAGCAGGGGATTATAGGCTGAAGATTTGGCGTTGGTCGGATCGAAGAGCAGCACGCGGCCGTGCAGCGCACGGAAGCCCGCTGTCAGCTGCCAATTCTCACCCTTGATGTCATGGACGATGCAGCTTCCCGGCCAGGTGAGCAAAGTGGGCACGACGAGCCCCACGCCCTTGCCCGACCGTGTCGGTGCAAAACAGAGAATATGCTCGGCGCCATCGTGACGCAGATAGGCTTTGCCGAACCGGCCGAGCACGACCCCTTCGCCCCCGAGCATCCCGGCAGCGCGTATCTCGCGCCGGCCCGCCCATCGCGCCGAACCATAGGTCTCGGCCTTTTGCCGTTCGCGGGCGCGCCATACCGACATGGCGATCGCGACGATGATCGCGGCGAACCCACCCGACGCCGCAATCAGCGCGCCCTTGTAGAAGATCGGCGGCGCATAGGCGTCGAAGGCGAACCACCACCAGAAGAAGGCCGGCGGCGGATAGACCGGATAATCGCCGAGGCGGAACCAAGGGTCGCCAAGCTCGGGCTGGAAAGCGAGCGCCGCCGCCGTCCATTGTGTCGCGCCCCAGACCGCCAACAGGACGATCAGAAACACAGCCGTTATCTGGCCCCAGAGAATCCTGTCGTTCACGCTCGCCTCCCATGATGGATGCCCGGCCTCACAGCCCGATGCCCCTGCCGCGCCCGAGCGCCCAGTCGACGGTGCCGCCGGGCGTCATCGTTCCGGTGACATGCTGGCCAAGATGCTTGTCGAGCGCCGGGCGCCAGGGAACGAGCTGGAAGCCGACCCCGTCGTCGATCATCGCGAAACGGCCCGAGGACAAAGTGACGCGCTCGCGGTAGATGCCGCTCACATAGTCATTCGACCCCGAAGGTCTGTGCGCGAGGCCGGTGCGCTCGGCGATCGAGCGGGACGCCGCGTCGAGATCGCGCGCGTTCAAGGTCTCGATGAGACCCTGCGCGAGAATGACGCGCTGCCCCTGGCGGCTCGCCAATCCCTGCCCGGCGAGGTGGCGCGACCGCGCATCCATCGCATCGCGAATTTCGCGTCCGAAGCCTTGATGGCTTGCCGCCGGCTCGCGGGCGACGAGTTGACGGTCGAGCCAGGTCGCACCGGGCGCGGTCACTTGCGCACCCAGCGGCAGGTCCGATCGCGTTGCGAGCGACAGCCGGATCTGCCCCTTTGCGTCGGCCCAGGATCGAAGCTCGACAATGGCGCCGGGCCGCGCGTCGCCGGTCATCTCCATGTCACCGAACCGCAGATGGTGCGTGCGCCCGTCGGCGCCGTCGATAATCGCATAGGCGCTGCCGGCGAGTTCGTCGTGAAGCCCGCGATCGACGAGGCGGCCGATGACCGGATCGGTCGGCACATCGCAGTGGAGAGCAAGCACCGACGGGTCGAAGCGGCCGCCATCGCGGGTCAAGGCGCGGTGCATGGTCTTGATGATGTCGCCGCGAACCGAGAGGTCACGCAGCACGGCTTCGGCATCGCCGCGCATGACCCAGATGCCGGACTCGATTTGCTCGGCAAGACCGAGCGCCTCGAGCTTCGCCGCCCGGCCAAGCAGCTGTCGATGAGGATGCCCGTCGGCCTGACCCCCCGGCCGAAGATCGATCTCGCCTGCCCCCTCGGTTGCCATCCGCTCGAGCGTCCGGTCGAGGTTCGTCCAGCGCTCGGCGTCGACCTCGCGCGCGAGCGCATCGGCGATGTCGCGCGCGCTGCGCGGCCCGAGTTCGAGCGTGGCGATATCCTCGGCGCGCCAGCGCAGCCCTTCGCTCATATAGCCGCGGTCGACGACGAGATCGTTGCCGTCGTCCGCGACGCCGCGCACGAGGATATGGATGTGCGGATTGTCGGTGTTCCAGTGATCGACGGCGATCCAGTCGAGCCGCGTCTCGAGATCCTTTGCCATGTCGGCCATGAGGTCGCGGGTGAAGCGCCTGAGGTCGCCGATCTCCCCGGCATCCTCCGGGCTGACGATGAAACGAAAATGATGACGATCGTCCTCGCAGCGCGATGCGAAGTCGGCGCGGTCGGCGCGGTCCCCTTCCGCGTCGAACATCGAAGCGTCGCGGCCGTCGCGGGTGACGCCGTCGCGTTCGAGATATTGGATATGACGCGCGAGCGGCGCCGAGCGGAAGCGCTGGCCCTTGTGGCGCACGATCCGCGCCTTGATGACGACGCGGCGGCCGTCGGCACGAAAGCGTGCCCGCGCGAGCGCGCGGCGGCCGCGGCCATGATGCCCGGTGCCGCCGCCGGACCCCGGCGGACGGCGCGCGAAACCCTTGCGCGCCATGGAGCGGCGCACCTGCCCGGCAAGGCTCCGCCCCCGGCGCGACACCCCGGCCCCGCGGTCCCGCCCCCTTCCCGGCCGGATCTTAAACTCACCGTCGTCACCGCTCACGACGGGCCTGCCATATCATAAGGCACTGAATTTTCTTCGGAATGTCCGACATCATATGGCCAGGCAATTGCGAGCCATATGAATTTTCCGCTGATTTGCGCCCCTCATCGACCAAGTGGCTGGCAGCCCTTTTATCTCGCCATACTTCCCTTCCATCCCGGCCAATCCCGCCCTTCCTTGCCGGCTTTACCCGACAAGGCGCGGACGAACGCGGCGGAGCGAGGAAGGTCTTCATCGACGGTCCTGACCGGAAAGCGGGACGAAGAGCTGGTGCCGCCCGGCACCGGTGGCTGGCGCAGCGGCCGTCGGACTCTCCGGCAGACTGCTCGAGTCCGGGACGGCCCGCGCGCGATCTTCGACGATGGAGGCGTTGTCGCCCCGCGCGGCAAAGAGTGTCGATCGCTGCCAGCCCGGCGCGACCGAAGGCGGCGCGGCGGCGCGCGAAGCAATGCCGGAAGCGCCAAGCTCGGGCGCGATCCGCGCGACATAGGCGCGCGTTTCGGCAGGCAGTCCGCGCCGTCCGGACGCGAAGGCGTCGGCGCGGCCCGGTCCCGCATTATAGGCGGCGAGCATCAGCGACACATCGCGGTAGCGATCCCACATGGCGCGCAAATAGGCGGCACCTGCAAGGATGTTCGAGCGCACATCGAACGGGTCGGCGCCAAGTCCGTGGCGCGCTGACAACATCGCCCAGGTCGCGGGCATGATCTGCATGAGCCCCATCGCGCCAGCGTGCGAGACGGCGCGCGCGTTGCCCCGGCTTTCGGCATGCATGACGCGCCAGATCCAGCGTTCGGGGATACCGAAACGCTGCGACGCCTCGGCGACCGATGCCGCATAGGGATGGACATCGGCATGCACCGCCGGCGCGGCGACGGCAGCGGATGCGCCGCCGAACGACGCGCCGAGTGCGCAGCCGATTGCCGCGCAGCGCAGCGCGAGCGCAATGGCGGTGCAGGACGATCGCGGCCCGTATGCCATGGTCTAGCTCCGCTCGCGCGCCGACTGGCGCGACCAGAGCAGATGATGTTCGCCATCCTTCTGCGACGCGCGGAGCAGGTTCGCGCGGAGCGGAACCGCGAAGGCGGGGTCGTCGATCTGTACCGCGATGAACGCACCGGCGCGCTCGCCGGTGCGGTTCCAACCGGCGCCGATTTCGATTCCACTTGCAGCGTCGCCGAGGAGCAGCCGCCATTCGGGGGCATTTTCAGCCGCCGACGGCTGCGCCCGAACGATGGTGATCGCGGCATCGCAGGTGAGGGTGCGCAGACGGCCAGCATAGCCGTCGCCGCACTTTTCGAAAGTTCCGATGAGCATCGATATCACTCCTTTTCGCTGCGGGGAAAAACAGGATCGCGTCCCGACGGGCGCCAGCGCAGCGGCGCGCACGGGGCGTCGCGGGTCAGGATCGGGTGCGCCGTTCCGAGCAGGCCGATGGTCGGAAGCGGCCCGAAGTACCGCCCGTCGAGGCTGTCCGGCGCCGCATTGATCAGGAAGATTTCGCGGGGCCGGACGATGCGGCAGCCGAGCCAGACCGGCAGCGGCCGGCCGGCCCGGTCGCGCGCCCGCGCGCGGGCAAAAGCCTGGCCGTCGACGGTCACGAAGACGCCCGAGCGACAGACGCGCGCGCCGGGGAGTGCGGCAACGCGCTTGAGAAGCGGCACGCCGCGAGGCAGGTAATTGCGCCGCGCCATGTAGGCGGCGAGATCAGCCGGCGGCGAGATCGCGACCCAATCGCCGACCACGGGCGCGGCGCCGGGATCGATGCGATACAGACCGACCGGCGCGCTTTGGCTCGCATTCCATAGCAGGCGCGGCGTTGGCGCGAACGAGGCCGAAAGACCGA
Organism: Sphingopyxis sp. SCN 67-31; assembly: GCF_001725095.1. Taxonomy (NCBI): domain Bacteria; kingdom Pseudomonadati; phylum Pseudomonadota; class Alphaproteobacteria; order Sphingomonadales; family Sphingopyxidaceae; genus Sphingopyxis; species Sphingopyxis sp. SCN 67-31. Next base: position 18,300 of record NZ_MEFH01000014.1, read on the forward strand.
GCAATGTCACGGCGGCAGCGGCAATATGGAGGTAGCGGCGGTTCATGATTCGATCGCCCGGCGGCGTAGCCATGCCGCATGGCGCGCGGCGCTATAGGGACGAAAGGGCATCCCGGCGGCGAGACGGTCGGCGACATGACGCCAGTGATCGGGCGATGCGTCGCACGGATCGACCCCGGCGGCCTCGACCGCATCGACCGCTTCGAGCACCCGCGACACCTTCGGCCAGCTCTCGATGTGGAGCAGAATTTCGCCGCCCGGCCGGACGAACGGCAGCGCCGTATGAGGCTCGCCGACAGCGACCGCGGTGACGATCTGGATGCTCGAGTGGATGGTGCCGAAGTCGTTCGAGGACCAGCGCATACAGGCGAAGGTCGCTCCCGGACGAAACATGACGACGCGCTTGCGGCGGCTGACGATCCGCTCGGCGGCGACGCGGCCAAAGCGGATCCATTGCTCGGTGCGGCCTTCGATCCAGGTCAGTTCGACCTCGGTCAGCGGCGGCTGCGCCGCTGCCGTGCTCGCCGCCGCGATGCGATCGGGCGGCATCATCGGCGCACCGGCCGCGCGGGATGGACGGTTCCCTTGCCCGGATCGGAGGTCGAAGAGCGCCGGCCGATCTCGGCCCAGGCGTCGAGATCCTCGATCCCATAGACGACGCGTCCGCCAAGCTTGCGATAGGCGGGCCCGGTCCCGTAGCAGCGATGCTTCTCGAGGGTGCGGGCCGAAAGTCCGAGATGCAGGGCGGCATCGGGCGTTCTGAGATAGCGCGGGCCAAGGGCGGGCAAGGGGGGATTCATTCGCGTGCTCCTTCCAGCCGCCGGGCCGAAAAAAGCCGGTGCGGCGGGTCGTGGAGCGTGGTGGCGCGAAGAGGAGCGAGAGCCGGAGCGGCTAAAATTCAGGGCAATTTTTGTCGCCCCGCAGGGCCGGCGAGCAGCGCCCGATACCCGCCCTGCATCAGACCGCGTGCTTCCTCGATCAACCGCTGCGTTCGCCTTCGTTCGGACGAGGACTTCCATTCGGCGCCGCGGCCGACCGACAGGCGGGGGTAGATGATGAGGCGCGCAACATCGTGAGAGGTGACGCCGGCGCCGCCCGGTCCGTGCAGGAGATCGAGAATGGCGAGCATCGTGCCGAGGCGGCGCGCCTGATAGGCGGTCGGCAAGAAGCCGGCAGACGGCGGGCCGGGCGCATCGCCGAGCCATCGATCGAACCGCGCAGCCGCCTCACGGCGCAGGCCGACCAGCGAATCGCGCAGGATCAGGTTCGCAAGCGGGACGCCGGGACCGTCGCTGCGAAGCCACAGGCGGTGCCATGCCCGGTCGTCGGCGAAGACGAAGTGCCGTCCATCTTCAAGGCGGCGATCGGCGGCGACAAGATGGGGCGGCGGAACCGAAAAGGCGTCAGCCGCCGGGCATCCCGGCGGCGCCACGTCGAGGATGTTCGTGTAACCGCAGATCGCCGCCGACCAGAACGCAGGACTTTCACGCGCCGAGCGGGTCGGCGGGCATGGGAAAGCAAAGACCCCAGCGCCGGGCCATCGCCTCCCCCGCGGCGACATCGCCGCGGCGCCCGCCGGTCATAACGCAGTCATAGTCGCGGACATAAACAGGGTTGCGGCGCAGAAACTCCTGCGCGAAACCCGGAAAATCGAGCGGCGCCCGCTGCGTCACCTTCAATCCGGCCGTGTCTGCCACCGTCACCTCCATTGGGATGACGGCAGCATCGCGATCGGATGGGATGGGCCTATTCCCACATCGCGGAAGGCCGATCCCCAGATATGGGTATCCCGCCCGGCTGCTGCCGGGCGGGATAAGGGAGCTCAATCGCCGCCGCGGCGGGCCTGGCGGCTCCAGACCAGATCATGTTCCTCGCCTTCGCCGGCGAAAAGCTGGGCGAAGATGGGGGCGGCAAACGTCGGATCGTCGAGCTTGACCGACAGATAGGGGCGCTTGTCCTGCGTCTTCTTTTCCCAGGCGGCGCCGACTTCGGCCTCGCCGATGAAGACGCGGTGGCTGGGGGCGTTGCCGCTCGGATTGTCTTCCGGAACGATGCGAACCGATTTCGCCTGCACCGAGAGAGTGACGATCTGTCCCCGATATTCGCCGGAAACCTTCTTGAATGTGCCGATCCTGGCCATGATGCTTATCCTTTCCTTGGGCTCGGGCCGCACCAGCGCGGCCTCGATGCGCATCGGTGGTCAGCAAGGGGCCGGTGCCGCAGCCGTCAGGCCCGCAGCGCAGCGGAGGACGGACACGGGCCGTCTTTCTTGTCTCGCGAGGAACGGCGGCACGCCGGGGGAAGAAAGTCGGTCAGGCCGTTGCGGCGTTCCGGACCAGCGCAGCGGCTTGCTGACAGATGGCGCATTCCGAGAGGCCGTGCTGGCGTGGCCAGTGACCGGGAAGCGCGGTATGGCCGTATCGCCCGCGACGAAAAGATGCTGGCGGGTCCGGGCGCCGCGCTATCGAACGGTCGGAGCGTCTCGCAGCCCGCTGATCGACGACCGGTCTGTCGTCAGCGACCGCCAACTCGCGCAGGCCGCCGCGACCCCGACAAGAATCGCGAGACAAGTTCGCCAACCGCCGTCGATACCGAGAAGATCCGCCAGCGCCATTCCCGCTCCCAGGCCCGCAGCGCCTGCCGGAGCCATGAAAAGCAATCCGATCAGGAGCCGGATACTTGCCGAGGTCGTTCGAGCAAACAGCCACCGCCCTGCCAGATGGACCCCGATTCCGGTAAGCAGTCCCATCGCCAGTGCAGCGGCCCATCCATTGCCTTGATCGCGAAGGACGAGGAAGGCGCAAAGGCCGAGGCAGACGGGCAAGGCCAAGGACGCCAGCCGGAACAGCAGCCCGATCAGATAGAGTGCGGCGATACCGCCGAGGATGATCATCAGCGTCATGGGCGTCGCCCCGTCGGGCGCGCCGACCACGACCTCGACGGCGTGATATGTCCGTCTGTCTCCACAGCGATCGGGCCAGGACAGAGCCGCGAGCGGCGCTGCCCCGGACCGAGGTGGATGCGATCAGCGGCCAAAGGGATCATATTCGCACACGATCATGTCGGGATCGCCGTCGAACTCGTCGAGCGGCATCACCGAATAGCCTTTGACGGTTTCGATGAGGACGATGACGGTCATCATCGTGCGGGCAAGGTTCCAGCCGAGCGATTGGGCAGTGGAAAGCGGCATGGGTCAAGCTCCTGTCGTTGGGAGCGGGCCATTCCCGCTCGACAGTCGCCCCGCCGGTCGGGGACAGGCCGCAATCACCGCGAGCGAAGCTGCGGCCGCACGCGGAGCGTAGCAGACCCTTTATGGGTTGATTGAAGGAGGCCTGGCCTCGCACCCAGGGATCAGGGGCATTCGAGCGGGAATGGCCCGCTCCCTCGGGCAGCGCCGTGCCGCATCTGAGAACCCATGCGGAATTTCCGGCAATATGACTTATACAAACGTCATAAATATAATTAAGGCTTATGTGTAAGCCATTATCTTGACTTTTGCGGTGATTGCAGCCAAGGAAGCCGAAAGGATGGTCGATGGCCGACGAGACGATCAAAAGGATCCCGCGCAGCTATTCGCGCTACACCCGCGAGGCTGTGCGCCTGCTGGGCGGGCTCATTCGCGCCCAGCGGATCGAACGGCGGCTGAGTGTCGAAGAACTCGCGACGCGCAGCGGCGTGTCGCGCGACATGATGCGCCGTATCGAGCAGGGTGACCCGCGCTGCGCCATCGGCCTCGTCTTCGAGGCGGCAGCGATCGTAGGGGTCGCGCTGTTCGACAGCGACCGGGACCGTCTCGCCGGGCATCTGGCCGAGCAGGAAACGAAGCTGCGCCTGCTTCCCAAGGCCGTTCACAAGCCGCGATCCGAGGTGAAGGATGACTTCTGACGTCGCGCCGGCCGGCGAAGCCTTCGTCTGGATATGGCTGCCCGGGGCAACCGAGCCGGTCGTCGCGGGCAGGCTCGCGCGCGCGCGCGATAGCCGGCTCACCTTCAACTATGGCCAAAGCTATCTGGCCCGCGCGGATGCCATCGCGATCTACGAGCCCGAATTGCCGCTGCGCGCCGGCCTCATCGAAGCGGCGAGCAAGATGCAGTTGCCAAGCGCGATCCGTGACGGATCCCCCGACGCGTGGGGCCGGCGCGTCATCATCAACCGGATCGGCGGGCGCGACGAAGGCGAGCTGGCTCCAGCCGAGCTCGACGAGTTGACCTATCTCCTCGAATCCGGCTCCGACCGCATCGGCATGCTCGATTTCCAGGCGTCGGCCACCGAATATGTACCGCGCCAGCGGCAGAATGCGACGCTCGCCGAACTGATGGAGTCGGCCGAGCGCGTCGAACAAGGCGTGCCGCTCACGCCCGAGCTCGACCAGGCGCTGCAACATGGCACATCGCTTGGCGGCGCGCGCCCCAAGGCGCTGATCGACGATGACGCGCGAAAATATATCGCCAAATTTTCGGCCGCCGCCGACATCTATAATGTCGTGAAAGCCGAATATGTGGCGATGCGCCTCGCCGCGCGCGCGGGCCTCGATGTCGCGCCGGTCAAGCTTGCGCGCGCGCTCGGCAAGGATGTGTTGCTCGTCGAGCGCTTCGACCGTGCGCCCAAGGAGGACGATTGGACCCGGCGCGGCGTGGTGTCGGCGCTCACCCTCCTTGCCCTCGACGAGACCGAGGCGCGTTATGCAAGCTATGAGGATCTCGCGACCGTGATACGTCACCGGTTCGTCGATCCCGCCGCGACGCTCGCCGAACTTTATGCGCGCATCATATTCAACATTCTGTGCGGAAACACCGACGATCATGCGCGCAACCATGCCGCCTTCTGGAACGGCGGGACGCTGGAGCTTACGCCGGCCTATGACATCTGCCCGCAAGGCCGCACCGGCGGCGAGGCGACGCAGGCGATGCTCATCCTCGGCAACCGGCGGTTCAGCCAATTGTCGCTGTGTCTCGAGGCCGCGCCCGTCTTTCACCTCGACGATGCGCGCGCGCGCGCCATCATCGCGGGTCAGCAGGCCGCGATCGAGGCCCATTGGGACGCCGTGTGCGACGAAGCGGCGCTCGGCGGCGCCGAGCGCGCGTTTCTTTGGCGGCGGCAGTTCCTCAACCCGTTCGCCTTCGAGGGTTTTGCAGCCGCCCCGAACTGACTGCGATCCCTGCGCACAAGAGCATTGGCGCAAAGCCGACCGGCCCCGCTCGAAAGCGGGACCGGCACGGGCTGTCACGACGGCGGGTTCCAGATGATGACCTTCTTCATCGGATCGTCGCCCGGCGCATTGGCGATATTGCCGTAGATGGTGCCGAACTCGGGTGCCGAAAGCGATACCGACACATATTCGGCGCCGGTGTTCTGCGAGAAGCGTTTCCAGCCGGCACCGAGCTCGAAGCCGTTCTTGCGGCTGACGATGCGGTAATCGGGCTCGCTGTCCTTGGCTTTGCGACCATTCGGGACGATCGCGATCGGCGCGGTGACGTTGAGGGTGGCGAGCGTGCCTTCGAAACTGCCGTCCGCCTTAACGGTGAGATTTGCGATGGTGGCCATGATAAAGTCTCCTGGATTGATCGGGACCATCCCGATGGCGCTTGCACGAGGGGCCGGGAGCCGCCGTCACCGGAACATCGTGACGGGGAACCCCGAACGGGGTTGACGGCCGGAGGCGATCCGAGGCCCATAGAAAAGCGCCCTAGGGGGGTGGACGATCGACCGGGGAGGCTTGCTGCCGCCGTCATTCATCGGCTATTGGACAAGGGCACTTGTGGCACCGCGCGCCACCTGTCTTTCCGCCACGACGATCCACTGCAAGGTCGGTAGCGCCTTGAAAGCGGCAGGCGCGTTTAAGGGGTCAGAGCTTGTCCTGACTCATTGTTGCCGGGATTGGGGATGCCGCCATGGGCAAATATGATGCGCTTGGGACCTTTTTGCGAAGGTGGAAAGTCCGCAACGACGCCCCGGGTGTCGAACTGAGCTTTGCCCAGATCGAGAGCATCGTCCGCGGCTTGTTGCCGCGCGCTGCGGCCGACCCGCAATGGTGGTGCATGAACGAGCAGGCCGAGCCTCCCCACCGACGGGCTTGGCGCGAAGCGGGCTTCGATGCGATCGCCGACATGGCGGCGGAGCGTGTATATTTCCAGCGGCGACAAGGCCCAATCCGGAGCCGGGCCTCGAACGATACCACATCCGGCTAGGCTCGGGTCTTTGTCTCAGCCCGTCGAAACTGACATCTTGCCCTCGGCGCAATTATACCCTACCCCTCTATGCTATGGGCCATCTGAAAGATAATAGCGAGCTTGTCGCGAGGGTCAGGCGCATTGCCGGACAAGTGACCTCTGTCGAGAAGGCGCTGGTATCCGACGCGCCATGCGCGACGGTTCTTCATCGCGTCGCCGCTGTTCGCGGCGCGGTGAATGGGCTGCTGGACGAAATCATCGCCCAGCACCTCACCGCGCACGTTGCTGCGGATGGGCTTTCCCATGAGGAGCGCGCGGCGGGCGCAGACGACCTGCTTGCCGTCATCCGTCGTTATTCCAAATAGGCGAGACCGCATGACTGCTTCGACAAACGCCGAATATCCGGCACATGATCACGTCTTTCTGGGCGCAGCCCATGATCGAAACGCCCAGCGAACGCTCTGGGTAGTCGGCCTTACGGCCGTGATGATGATCGCCGAAATCATTGCCGGTTACGTCACCGGCTCGATGGCCCTTCTCGCCGATGGCTTCCACATGGCGACCCATGCCGGTGCTCTCGGCCTTGCGGCGGCCGCCTATAGCTATGCCAAAAAACATCGCAATAATCCCAAATTCAGCTTCGGCACCGGAAAGGTCGGCGACCTGACCGGCTTCGCATCGGCGCTGATCCTCGGCATTTTCGCGCTCGGTATCGCGAGCGAATCCGTCACCCGATTGATCGACCCGGTGCGCGTCGATTTCGGCAATGCCGCGCTGGTTGCGGTGCTGGGCCTCCTGGTCAACATCGTGAGCGCGCTGCTGCTGATGGGAGGTTCCGATCACCATCACCACCACCATCATCACGAACATGCGCACCCTGAGGACGATCATCATCACCCCGGTCACGATCATGGCCACGGCCACGACAATAATCTGCGCTCGGCCTATATGCATGTCCTTGCCGACGCACTGACGTCGGTTCTCGCGATCGCGGCTCTTCTCGCAGGGCGGTATCTTGGCCTCCATTGGATGGACCCTGCGATGGGGATCGTCGGCGCGGTCGTGATCGCACGCTGGTCCTGGTCCTTGATGCGCGACACGGCCGCCGTTCTGCTCGATCGAACCAATGAGCGAATGGACAAGGCGATCCGCGACCGGGTCGGAAAATTCGGAGACGTTCGTCTCACGGACCTTCATGTGTGGCGTGTGGGGCCGGAGGCCAATGCGGCGATTGTCGAAGTCGAGGGGGCGATCGATTCAGCCGATCTTCGGCGCGAACTGATCCATATCAGCGGGATCGCCCATCTCACGATCGGGGTGCATCAACCCCGGCACAGCGCATGAGGTCGTCTGCAGGACAGTCGAAGGAAGCGATCCCTGGCGCTTCGCTTGTCAACGCTGAGGCGCGCAGTTACACGCGGGCGCATGCCGAAGCCGCGTTCCTCTCTGCCGGACCGTCTTATCCTGTCACTCTGCGCTTTGCTCATGGCGCTCTATGCGGCCACGATCCCTGCCAAGGCAGCGAATCAACTTCAGCATGCGCCGTCCTTCATGATGGCGCACGATCATAAGGACGCCGCCGACGTCTCCGTCGATGTCATTCATGACAGTGTCGATCACCATGCCGTTCATCATGACGGTGCGCCCGATGGCGACGAAGAACCGGGCGACCCGGCCTCGGGCGGCCATCATCATCATGGCGATAATGGTCCGAATCTGCTCGTTCCCGATGCGGCAACGGCCCCGACGATTCTATCGTCTTCCCGTTTGCAGGTGGCAGAAAAGGACCGGCATGTTGCCGGCCTGCGATCCATCGGACCCGAACGCCCGCCCAGAACCGCCTCGCTGAACGCCTGAGTTCCCGCGCCGTCTGACAAGGCGTGGGATGTTTCCACGCCTTTCAGCGAGGCTGCCATCACATGTTTTCAAAATCTCGAGCGCGCACCGGCGCGCGTGCCGTCCGCAGAGCCATGTTCTGCGGAGGTGTCCTGCTGGCTGCCGCCGCGCAGCCCGCATGGGCGCAAAATCTAAGTCTCGACGAGGCGCTGTCGCGGGTCGCGACACGCGATCCCGCCATCGCCGCCAGCGCCGCGCGTCTCGAAGCCGCGGATGCGGCCGTCTTGCAGGCCGACGTCCGGCCGCGCGATGTCGTTGGCGCAGACTTCGAGGATTTCGCGGGCACCGGTTCCTATTCGCCGCTGAACCGGTCACAGACCACCGGCTGGTACGAGCGAACCTGGGAGCGCGGCGGCAAGCGCGAGGCGCGCATCGGCGCCGCGCGCGCCGATGTCGCCGTGGTCGGCGCACAGAACCGCGTCCGCCTGCTCGATCGCCTCGCGCGGGTTCAGGCAGCGTGGGTCGATGCCCTTGCCGCCGAAGCGGCGATCCCCGTCGCCGAGACGCGGCTCGCCGACCTCCAGCGTGTCGAACTCGACGTCGTAAAGCGCGTCACCGGCGCGCTCGATCCCTGGTTCGCAGCCGAGCGCGCGCGGACCAACGTCGCGCAGGCCGAGATCGCACTCGAACAGGCGCGCGAAGCCGCGCGCATCGCGCGGACGAATCTTGCCACATGGTGGGGTGGGAGCAGCGACTTCAAGCTCGATCCGGCGATATTCCAGACGCTCGATGTCACCGTGCCGACGGCCGGAGAGTCCGCCGAGGTCGCGATGCTCACAGCGGAACGCGCGGCGGCTGAAGCGAAGGTCAGGCTCGCCGAGACCGGCAATATCGCCGATCCGAGCGGCCGCGTCGGGCTTCGCCACTTCGGCCAAGGCAACGACTTTGCCGTGATGGTCGGAGGCTCGATCCCGCTGGGGGCCAAGAGCGCCAACCGAGGCAATGTCGTTCGGGCGCAAGCCGAGCAGCGCGCGATCGAGGCGGATATCGCCGTGGCGCGCGTCGAGGTCGATCGCGAGATCGACAGGCTCGTCGCCGACCGCGGCCTCATCGCGGCCGAGATCAAACGGATCGATGCCGAGGTGCTGCCAAGTGCCAGCCGCGCGGTCCGGCTGATCCAGGACGGCCTCGCGCGCGGCGGCACCGCCTTCACCTTCCTCGAATTCTCGCAAGCTCAGGCCGCGGTCAATGACGCGCGCTCGCGCCGCGTCGACCTGCTGCGGCGCTTTCACCTTCTGGGGGTGCGGCTTGACCGGTTGACCGGCCGCCACGCCCCGCTGCTCGCCAATATGGAGAATGTTCGATGACCAAATATTTGTCCGGGGCGGCGGCGGTCATCGCCCTCACCCTGCTCACCGCATGCGGAAATGGCGCCACCGAAACGAAGGGCGGCGAAGAGGCGGCGGCGCCCGCCGGCGAATATGAACGCGGCCCGCATCGCGGCCGGATGCTGCGCGACGGCGATTTCGCGCTGGAAATCACCATTTTCGAAGATGGCGTCGATCCCGAGTTCCGCGTCTATGCTTACCGGGGTGACAAGCCGGTCAAGCCGTCCGAGGTCAAGCTGACGATCGAACTCGGCCGCCTCGGCGGCAAGATCGACCGCTTCAGCTTCGCTCCGCAAGAAGATTTCCTGCGCGGCAGCGGCATCGTCACCGAACCGCACAGCTTCGACGTCCGCGTTGCCGCGTCGGAAGGCGGCCGCAATCATAAATGGTCCTACCCATCCTATGAAGGCCGCACGGTCATCGACGCCGCGGTCGCGAAGGCTGGCGGAATCAAGACCGAGGCTGCCGGTCCCGCGACCGTCAGCGAGCTCATCGACATGGGCGGGCGGATCGAGATCACGCCCGAGGGCAAAGCCGACGTTCGCGCCCGGCTTCCGGGGCTGATCGTTTCGCTTAACGGCAAGCTCGGACAGCAGGTCCGGCGCGGCCAGGTGCTCGCTCGGGTGGAGTCGAGCCATTCGCTCCAGGTCTATACGGTGACCGCCCCGATCAGCGGCACGATCGTCGAGAAGAATGTCAATGTCGGCGATACGACCGGCGACCGGGCGCTGTTCGTCATCGCCGATCCGACCAAGCTTCATGCGGAATTCTTCGTCTATCCGCGCGATGCCGAGCGCGTGCGTGTCGGACAGCCGGTAAGCCTCAGGAGCCTGTCTGGCGAAGCGCGCTTCCAGGCCGAGGTCGAGGCGGTGCTGCCGACCGCAGACGTCGCGAGCCAGACGATGCTCGCGCATGTCCATCTGCCTCCGGCCGCCGCACGTGAGTTCCGGCCGGGTATGGGGGTCGAGGGCAGCTTCGCTGTCGCTGAGACCAATGCGCCGATCGCGGTGCGGACCAAGGCGATCCAGCGCTTCCGCGACTTCGAGGTCGTCTTTGCCAAGGTCGGCAACACCTATGAGGTGCGGATGCTCGAAATCGGACGCCGCACGCCCGAATGGACCGAAATACTCGGCGGGCTCGCGCCCGGCGAGGTCTATGTCACCGACGGCGCCTTCCTGATCCGCGCCGACATCGAGAAATCGGGGGCCAGCCATGACCACTGATACAACCCGTCCACCCGAACGAGCCCATTTGCTGGAACGGCTCATCGCCGGTGCGATCCGCTTCCGCTGGGCCGTCCTCTCGGCCGTCCTGCTCCTTTGCGCCATCGGCGTCTGGAGCTTCCAGCGGCTGCCAATCGACGCCACTCCCGACATCACCAACGTCCAGGTCCAGATCAACAGCGAGGCCCCCGGATTCTCGCCGCTCGAAGCCGAGCAGCGCGTTACCTTCCCCGTCGAGACGGCGATCGCCGGCCTGCCTGGGCTGCAATACACAAGATCGGTGTCTCGTTACGGCCTCAGTCAGGTCACGGCGGTCTTCGAAGATGGCACGAGCATCTATTTCGCGCGCCAGCTGATTAACGAGCGGCTGCAATCGGCGCGCGAACAGCTTCCGCCGGGCGTCGCGCCCGAGATGGGGCCGATCGCGACCGGGCTCGGCGAGATCTTCATGTATACGCTCGAGGCCGATCCGGGGGCGAAGAAACCCGACGGCAGCGCCTATACGCCCGAAGATCTGCGCACGCTGCAAGACTGGGTCATCCGGCCGCAGCTTCGCAGCACGCCGGGCGTGACCGAGGTCAACAGTATCGGCGGCTATGAACGCCAATATCATGTGACCCCGATCCCGGCGCGGCTCTCGGCCTATGGTCTTACCCTCGACGACGTCGTTCGCGCCCTGGAGCGCAACAACGACAATCGCGGGGCGGGCTATGTCGAGCGTTATGGCGAGCAATATCTCGTCCGCACCCCAGGTCAGGCGGCAGGCACCGACGAGCTCGGCACGGTCATCGTCAGCAACCGGAGCGGGATCCCGATCCGCGTCGCCGACGTCGCCGACATCAGCCTCGGCGAGGAGCTCCGCACGGGCGCCGCGACCGAGAATGGCAAGGAGGTCGTGCTCGGCACCGTCTTCATGCTCGCGGGAGAGAACAGCCGTATCGTCGCACGGGCAGCAGCCGAACGGCTCGAACAAGCCGCCAAGGCCCTACCTGCCGGCGTCAAGGCCGTGGCGATCTACGACCGCACCGATCTCGTCGAACGGGCGATCTGGACCGTCGAGAAGAATCTTCTTGAAGGCGCGTTGCTTGTCATTGTCATCCTCTTCCTGCTCCTCGGCAACGTAAGAGCAGCGTTGATCACCGCGGCGGTCATCCCGATCACCATGTTGATGACGATCACCGGCATGGTGCGCGGCGGCATATCGGGCAATCTGATGAGCCTCGGCGCGCTCGACTTCGGCCTGATCGTCGATGGCGCCGTCATCATCGTCGAGAATTGCCTCAGGCGCTTCGGCGAAGCGAAGCACCAGCTCGGACGCCTGCTCGACCGGAACGAACGCTTCAAGCTCGCAGCCTCGGCGACGTCGGAAGTCATCCGTCCGTCGCTGTTCGGTATGCTGATCATCGCGCTTGTCTATGTGCCGATCTTTGCGCTCACCGGCGTTGAGGGCAAGATGTTCCACCCGATGGCGATCACCGTCGTGATGGCGTTGACCGCGGCGCTGATCCTTTCGCTCACCTTCGTACCCGCAGCGGTCGCACTGTTCGTCACCGGCAAGGTCGAGGAGAAGGAAAGCCGGCTGATGGGCTGGGCGCGGCGCATTTATGCCCCCGCGCTCGATAAGGCGATGAAACTTCGTGCAACCTTCGTCGCGACAGCCGTAGGGCTCGTGCTCATCTCGGGCATTGCGGCGAGCCGCATGGGATCGGAATTCGTACCCAATCTCGACGAGGGTGATATCGCGCTCCACGCGCTTCGCATCCCGGGAACCAGCCTCAGCCAGGCAGTCAGCATGCAGACCGCCCTCGAAGCGCGAATCAAGCAGTTCCCCGAAGTCGACCGGGTGGTGGCCAAGATCGGGACGGCGGAAGTCGCGACCGATCCGATGCCGCCGTCGGTCGCCGATACCTTCATCATCATGAAGGACCGAAAGGACTGGCCCGATCCTCGAAAGCCCAAGGCCGAGCTCGTTCGCGAGATGCAGGCCGCGGTCGCGAAGATTCCCGGCAATAATTACGAGTTCACCCAGCCGATCCAGATGCGCTTCAACGAGCTTCTGTCGGGGGTTCGCGCCGATGTCGCGGTCAAGATATTCGGCGACGATCTCGATACGCTCCTTGAGGTGGGGCAGCAGATCGAAGGCGTCGCCGCAAGTATCGAGGGCGCGCAGGATGTCAGCGTCGAGCAGGTCACCGGCCTGCCGGTGCTGCAAATCACGCCCGACCGCGCGGCGCTGGCGCGCTTCGGGCTCAACGTCGGCGACATCCAGGACACGGTCGCGGTGTCGATCGGCGGCGTTCAGGCCGGGCAGATCTTCGAGGGCGACCGCCGCTTCCCGATCATCGTTCGTCTGCCCGAGAATGTGCGCGAGCGCGTCGACGAGATCGGCCGCCTGCGCATCCCGCTTCCCGCCATCGGCTCGTCGGCGGATGTGACGATGGGCGCGGCCCCCGATGCAGGGCTGCGCGGGTTCGTGCCGCTGGCGGACGTCGCCAAGGTCGAGGTCGTGATCGGCCCCAACCAGATCAGCCGCGAGGATGGCAAGCGCCGCGTCGTGGTGACCGCCAATGTCCGCGGCCGCGATCTTGGCTCCTTCATCGAGGAGTTGCAGACCAAGGTCGGGGCCGAGGTCGAAGTGCCTTCGGGCTACTGGATCAGCTATGGCGGCACGTTCGAGCAGCTCATCTCGGCGGCAAAGCGGCTCCAGATTGTAGTGCCCGCGGCGCTCCTGATGATCTTCGGCCTGCTCTATGCGCTGTTCCGCTCGGGCAAGGACGCGGCGATCGTCTTCTCGGGAGTGCCGCTGGCGCTCACCGGGGGCGTCGCGGCGCTCCTCATCCGCGGCATGCCGCTGTCGATCTCGGCCGGCGTGGGCTTCATCGCACTTTCGGGCGTCGCAGTGCTGAACGGAGTGGTGATGCTGAGCTTCATCCGCCAGCTTCGCGAAAGCGGCGCAAATCTCGAAGACGCAATCCGCGAAGGCGCGCTTACCCGCCTGCGTCCGGTGCTGATGACCGCGCTCGTTGCGAGCCTCGGCTTCGTGCCGATGGCGTTCAACGTCGGGGCTGGCGCAGAAGTGCAGCGGCCTCTGGCGACGGTGGTGATCGGCGGGATCGTCTCCTCGACTATCCTGACCCTGCTCGTGCTTCCGGCGCTCTACCGCATGGTCCACGGTCGCATGGCGAAGAAGGATGCGCCGCCGCCGGCGGAGCACCCCGAAGCCTTACCTGCCTGACCCTCAAGCCCCGCGCGCGATCGCGCGCGGGGCCTCTTCCTATTCATGGAGACCATCCGCATGTTCACGCGCATCATCGCTCCACCAGGCGCGACCACCCGAAGGCTCCTGCTCGCCCTGAGCCTGATTCTTCTTGTCCTCGCCGCCGGCGCCGACGCCTGGGCCCACAATGTCGCCGAGGGCGACAAGGGCTATATCCAGGAAAGCAGCGGCGTCCTCTTCTGGCCCTTCGTCTATCTCGGCGCCAAGCATATGGTCACCGGCTACGACCATCTGCTCTTCCTTTTCGGCGTCATCTTCTTCCTCTACCGGATGAAGGACATCGGCCTTTATGTGACGCTGTTCGCGATCGGACACTCGACGACGATGCTGTTCGGCGTGCTCACCGGTATCAGCGCCAACGCCTATGTCATCGACGCGATCATCGGCCTGTCGGTCGTCTACAAGGCGCTCGACAATCTCGGCGCCTTCCAGCGCTGGCTCGGCTTCCAGCCGGACACCAAGGCCGCCACCTTGATCTTCGGCTTCTTCCACGGCTTCGGCCTCGCGACGAAAATCATCGAGTTCGAGATCGCGAACGAGGGCCTCATCCCCAACCTGCTTGCGTTCAACATCGGGGTCGAGATCGGGCAGTTGCTCGCGCTCGGCACGATCCTCATCCTCATGGGCTTCTGGCGCCGCACCCCCAGCTTCATGCGCCACGCCTTCGCCGTCAATGTGATGCTGATGACCGCGGGCTTCGTGCTCACCGGCTACCAGCTCGTCGGCCTCGCCTTCAGCTGATTCAAAGGAAATCTCTCATGTTCAACAGTCAGAAGCCCCGCCTCGAAGACCTGCCGACCACGGGCCAGCTTCTCCGCGCCACCGGCCTTGCGATCGCCGCGGCCGGCGCGATCCTCGTCGCCATCGTCCTGCCCAGCGAATATGCGATCGACCCGACCGGCATCGGCCGCCAGCTCGGCCTCACCGAGATGGGCGAAGTCAAGGCGCAGCTCGCCGAGGAGGCCGCGCGCGACGCCGCGAACGGAGCCGCCGTCCCCGCCGCTATCGCCATCGCCGAGGGGGCCAGAAAAGAAGCATCGCCGCCAACGACGAGCGCCGACCAGCGATCCGACGTCACGAAGCTCACGCTCGCGCCCGGCGAAGGCGCCGAGGTCAAGGCCGTGATGGCGAAGGATGCGAAGATCGCCTTCGACTGGACGGTCGCGGGCGGCCACGTCAATTTCGACACCCACGCCGACGCGCCGGGCGTCGACTATCATGGCTATGGCAAGGGCAAGCAATCGACCGGAGAAAAAGGCGAACTTGTCGCGGCCTTCGACGGCAAGCATGGCTGGTTCTGGCGCAACCGCTCGGGCGCGCCCGTGACGATTACGCTGCGCACCAAAGGCGCCTATACAGACATCCGCCGCGTCGCCTGACGCGGCACCGAACCTCCGGCCGACGCGACTGGCCGGAGGCTTCAGCGAGGACTATCCCCATGCTCGACGTGCTTGCGAACCGCACCTATCGTCACCTCTTCCTCGCGCAGATCATCGCGCTCGTCGGGACCGGGCTCGCGACCGTTGCGCTTGGCCTCCTCGCCTACGAGATCGCGGGCGCCGATGCCGGCGCGGTGCTCGGCACGGCGATGGCGATCAAGATGATCGCCTATATCGGCGTTGCGCCGGTCGTCGGCGCCTATGCGAACCGGCTGCCGCGCAAGGTCTTCCTGGTCTCGATGGACGTGATCCGCGGCCTCGTCGCCCTCACCCTCCCTTTCGTCGACCAGGTATGGCAGATCTACCTGCTCATCTTCATTCTCCAGTCGGCATCGGCCGGGTTCACGCCGACCTTCCAGGCGACGATCCCCGACGTCCTCCCCGAGGAGAAGGACTACACCAAGGCGCTGTCGCTCTCGCGCCTCGCCTATGACATGGAGAGCCTCGCGAGCCCGGTACTCGCCGCGGCGCTGCTCGGCATCATGAACTTTCACTGGCTCTTCTCGGGCACTGCGGCCGGTTTTGCGGCTTCGGCGCTGCTCGTGCTGTCGGTGACCTTGCCGCGCACCGGAGCCACGGCGGAGACCGGCGGCATCTACGACAAGACGACGCGCGGCACCCGCCGATATCTGAAGACGCCGCGCCTGCGCGGCCTTCTTGCCGTCACCCTCGCCGCCGCCGCCGCAAGCGCGATGGTCATCGTCAACACGCCAGTGCTCGTTCGCGGAGCGCTCGGCCTCGGGCAAAGCGAGGTCGCGATCACCCTCGCCGCTTTCGGCGGCGGCTCGATGATCGCGGCGCTCCTCCTTCCCCGCCTGCTCGACCGCATCGCCGACCGCAGCATCATGATTACGGCGGCGCTCTTCATGACGATGGTGCTCGCGATCCTCGCCATCGCCTGGTCGCTCACCGACGAGACCAGCCATTGGCCCATCATCCTCGCCGGCTGGTTCGCGCTCGGCCTCAGCTACGCGGCGAGCATCACACCGGGCGGACGGCTGCTGCGGCGTTCCTCGGGGGCCGACGATCGCCCCGCGCTGTTCGCGGCGCAATTCGCGCTCAGCCATGTCTGCTGGCTCATCGCCTATCCACTCGCGGGCCAAGTCGGTGCGCGTGCCGGCATGGACGCAGCGCTCGGCGCCAGCGCGTCGCTCGCGCTTATCGGCACGCTGCTTGCGATCGGCATCTGGCCCCGCGAAGACCCCGAGGTGATCGCGCACAGCCATGACGACCTTCCGGACGCTCACCCGCATCTCGAGGAAGGCCATCCGGAGGGCGCCGCGACGCATGCCTTTGTCGTGGACGAACTGCACCCAAACTGGCCAAGCCGACAATAAGGCCCGGAATTCCTGCGGGGATTGCCTGCCTAGAGCCAGGCACGAAAGCAATTGGCGCCGGTGAGGTTGGTAGTCGCGACCGTGCGAGAATAGCAAGTCAAGCGCGGCCCCGCGCATCTGCTCGCAGCGCAATTTCCTGGCATGGCGGCGTCAGAATAGAAACACGACGAGGATGGCGGGCGATCGCCACAACGAAAGTGATCATATTGAGCCGCAGACCGATGCGGACAACGTCGAGATAGCGGTAACCGCCCATCTAATAGGCGATCACCTTCGTCGGATAGCCGAACGGCGTCGCGAACACGGCGCTTGCCGCCATCACAACCATGACAAGGAATGACCGCGGACTACCCCCAGGCTGTCGGCGAGCGCGACCGCAAGCGGTGTAACCAGTACCGCGACGGTGGCGTTCGATAAGAGCTCGCTCAGGATCACCGTCAGCAAAAGTCGCGACCATAGACTTGAGGCAGCTTTCGCGATGGCGGCATTCAGTCGCCAATCCCGCACACTGAAACTCGTCCTATTTTCGTGCTGACAGGGACAGCATGGCCCCGATGATCCGTTCGCCGCGCAACTCGTGCAGAAGTGAGACGGCGACATGCCCGACGAGATAAGCCCACATCAACGGGGCTACTGTTTCGTGAACTTCCAGAAGCGGCTTGGCCGGTGCGACGAAATAGCCAACAACGCCACTCAGCGCCATTACCGTCGCGATGACAAGGCCCAGACCATGAATGGCGCTGGCAAACGGCCGTTCGGTACTTCCAGGCTCAAGCGGCGCGAAAAGCCTTTTGGCATCTGTTGCAACCAGGCGGAGGTGCTTCGAGGAAAACCAAGGGAAAAAGGCGACCAAGCGCGTTTCGCCGGAGCGAATAATGCTCCAAATCCAGAAAGCGACGAGGATCGCGGTTGCGGCGATGCCGACCTTTTCATGGATTTCGAAGAAGCTGTCTCCCGGCCGGTTACGCGACGGGCTTTGCATCACGAGGCTCAATCCCAATTGCGCGATGATAGCCAGCGCCGCCAACCAGTGCAGAATCTTCGTCACAGCCGACCGCGGGTGTTTCGTTGTAACTTCAGACATAGTCCACCCTCTCATATGGAAACGATCGCCGATTGGAGCCGCCCAATATTCCTGCTTATCAAAAGCCTATACGAACCCCTATCCGGAACGTCCGTGGCCGCAACGGTGTTATCTGCTTGCCTTCAGCGACGGTGAACGGATTGCCGTAGGAAAAGCTGTTTCCGCTTATGTTCAGGAGGTTGGTGGCATCGATCGTCAGCATCCAATCTTTTGACCCGAGCGACGCCGAGAGATCGACCTGGGTCGTTTCGCCATGCTCGAGGATTAGCGGCGCAGTCGTCCCGAGGCTCGATCCGCCGATCAGCCTCGCGGTTCCGTTGAGCTTGAAGCTTAGACCGTCGGACAGCGGTCTTTCCCATGCCGCGGTAAGTCGGGCGCCGGTTCTGGCGATATTGGGGAGCGGCCGTTCGTCGGCTTCGTCGAATCCCTCGGCGGGGTTACTCAGTGCGCTGCGGATCACGAACAAGGCGCCATCGACAAATAGCTCGTCGGATATATGCCAGCGTGTGTTGATTTCGGCTCCATAGACGGTGCCGCGGCCGATATTGTCGGTGAAAGGCAAACCGTCCGCACCGATCAGGTCGGCCTGGATGTCGTTCCAGATCGAGTAGAACGTCGTGATACCGCCCGAAAAACGGGAGCTCGACCTATCGTCTTCGCGACCAAGCCTGACGCCTAGTTCGGCTGTGTGAATGGTATCGGACTCGAACCGCTGAGCCGCGTTCGCCTGACCGTCGGTAATGGCGATGCCACCGCTGCGAAATCCACTCTGATAGCGCAGGAAGGTAAGCAGTTGGGGAGCGAGTCTCCAAGACAAAGCGGCGGTCGGAAGCAAGCGGACCTGCCGACGTTTCGGCTCGAACTCCTCGCCCGAACCGCCCATCAATTCACCGACCGTCTCGGCGAACACCAACCTTACGCCCACTGTTCCTGACAGTCGGGGGGCGATACGCTGGGTCGCCTCGCCAAAGACGGCGACCTCGGTCTTCTCATTTCGCAGCCGTGCCAGTGTGACGGGTGCGTCCAGCGCACCGAGACGGCGATCGATACGATCGATGTTGTGCACGAAACCTATGCCCGCGACCCAGCTGTCACCCGCCGAACCGCTGCGCGAAAGGCGTGTCTCATGGGTCAGAAGGCGGATGGCCTCATGCCCTTCGAAGACCTGGACTTGCGCATTGCCGCCATAACCCGTCGCGTCGAAAGTCTCCGACAGGTCGTGATCGACGATCCCCGTAGATGAGATGAGTTTGACATCACCCCAGTCCTTGGCGATTTCCAGGCTGGCTGCCTTGAAATCATTGTCATGTGGCTGGGCGATATTGGCCGCATGGGTTCGGATCGGTTGATCGGTCTCGGCATATTGGCCATCGCGCGTGTCGATATTCTGAAGCAGCGCGTTAAAGTCGATCGTCCAGGCATCGCCAGGTTCGATACGCAGGTTTGCGCGCGCACCATCGATGCGCGTCCGATTGGTATTGCTCGCACCCAGCGTCGCATTGTTGATATAGCCGCCTTCGACCTGCTTGTAGCCTACCACCCGCAGAGCGACCCGATCGCGCATAATCGGTATGTTGACCATTCCGCCCAGATCATAGCCCGGGCCGGCATCGCGCGTGATCGAACGCCCGGCGGTCGCCGAGGCATGAAGCCCGCCATTGTCCGCCATTTTGGGAATGATCCGGACGATGCCGCCGAGTGCGCCAGCGCCATAAAGAGTGCCTTGTGGCCCTTCGATCACTTCGATGCGGTCGATGTCATAAAGGCGGAGGTCCGGCTCGGGAGCATTATAGGTGAGACGCAGATCGCCGAGATAGAGACCCACGGTCGATTGGGTCGGCCCCGAAAAACTGCTGTCGGCGATGCCGCGCACGAATAATTTGTTGCGGCCGGGTCCAAGATTTGTCGAGGTAAGCGTAGGGATCCGGGCAACGAAAGCCGCAGTGCCCTGGCTTTCGCCAAGGCCGGCGCTGCCGACGGATTCAATGTGCGCGGTGCCGGGATAGCTGTCGAGCGCCTGACCTTGCTTGGTGGCGGTAACAACGATTTCCGCAGGCGGAGGTGCAGCCGCTTCGGGCCGCGGAGATTCGGGCAATGCGGGCCGCCGCGCTGCCGGCTTGGGCTTCGCGCGCGGCGGGATTGCGATGATGCGCACCGTCTGCGAATCGACGATCTGATAGGTGAAGCCGGTGCCGCGCAGCATCATAGTCAGCGCCTGCGCAATCGTCATCCGCCCGCGAACGGCCTTGCTGCGCGCGCCGGCAAGGCGCTGGTCAATCCCTCCGATCGAGATTTGCGCCGCGTTGCCGAGCGTGATCAAAGCATTGTCGAGGCGCTGGGCCGGAATATCGAATTGCCGGCTTTCCGCGGCTGAAGCCGGACTCGCAGACCAAATGGCCACCGCCGCAGCAGGAAGAAAATAGCCCCAGGTCACCGGATCAGCGCGTCAATTGCCATCCTTTGGCACTATGCCGCGCACGGACGCCAAGCAAGGATTCGAGTTGCCGGAAGAGTCGCGCTTCATCTCGGTCGATGCGGATAACACCAGAAAAGCGGCGGCTCGCAAGGTCAGGCGATACGGTCACCGGCGTACCGAGCGACCGCGACAAATCGAGAGCGATGGTGGCGAGCGGCGCATCGCGATAGCTGAGCCTGCCCCGTTGCCATCCTCCCACCGTGGCCGGATCGATTGCCGAGACGACGGCTTTCGAGGTTCCACGCTTGACGCGGAGCTGCTTGCCCGCCGTGAGCGTCACCGCCTCGGCATTCGGCTGGTATTGCACGCTACCTTCAGACACCGCGACTTCGAGGCCGTCGACGGATTGCCGCACGTTGAAGATCGTCCCGACATCGCGAAGCGTCCCGTCCTCCGTCTCGACGATAAACGGACGCGCGCTGTCATGCTTGATCATGAAGATCACCTCGCCGCTTTCTACGCGGGCGAAGCGTTCCGCCTCGCGGTCGAGTGCGATCGTCGTGCCGCCATTGAGAGCGATTTTCGATCCGTCGGCTAGCGCAATTTCGCGGGTTTGACCCGGCTGGGTCGCAATCATTTCCGTTCCCGGGGACCGGAACAGCATCGGCGAGAGGGACAGCGCGAGAACGAGGCTGGCCGCGATCGAAAGAAAGGCGGTGCGGCGATACCAGGGACGGGCACCCGGTTCATTATCATTGGTTGCGAGTGGTGCGTCGGCAACCAGCGGCCCGGTTTCGGCCAGTTCGTCTGAAAGACTGTCGTCGGCGAGAGCGACGATGTCATAGGCTTCGGCATGGGCGGGATCAGCTTCCATCCATGCCGTGAACTCGGCCCACGATTCCCCATCCGCGGCAGGATCCTGCAACCGCACATGCCATGCAATGGCCTCGTCAACGATGCTACCGGACGCCATCATCAATTCCTTCGGCCCATTGACGTCGCGGCGCGTCGATATCCACATCCAATTGCTGCTTGAGTTCCAGGACCGCCCGATACCCCCTTTGCAGATGCTTTTCGACTGCACTGAGGCTGATCCCCATTTCAGCGGCAATCTGCTTTTGCGGGACCCCATCGATCCGCACCGCGCGAAAAGCGAAGGCCGTGCGTTCGGGCAATGTGTCGAGGACCGCGTCGACGCGCCGAAGCTGGTCTCGAGCGACCAGCAGGCGATCGGCCGATGGCTGGGCGTCGCGGGGGGATGCGATGCTCCCCTCGATGTGGCCCTTCGTCCACTCCTGCTCGCGCGCGGTGCGGCGCTGTGCCGAACGACGGCGGTCCAGCACCAGATTTTCGGCGGTCCGATAAAGATAAGCGAGGGGTTCGGCAATTAAGCTCGCGTCGATATCCGCAAGCTTTAGCCACAGGTCCTGCAATATATCCTCACCATCGCCGTCACCGCGAAGGCGAACGCGCAGATAGCGCGACAAAGCGGGCCGATTGGCCAGGAATATCGCTTCTAGCCCAGAGGCTTTGGTCATCGGGTGGGGCGCTCTTCCGTTCTCGCTCTCACGGCAGGGTTTAGCGTCTGTCCGATCTCGGCGAAATAGGAAAGGAGTGTGCCTCCGCCTCGAACTTGCGGCGAGCAACGGCATCATGCGGAGTGGGAGGCGGTGACCCGCCATAACGCAAGACCCAGCAGGCCCGCTGCGACGACGGCCTGCAGTATTGCGAGATAGCCGGCGCCCGCCAGTCCGGCAGAATTGGTGAATAAGGGCAACAGGGGCAAGAGGCCTAACCCGGCAACCAGATTTCCTGCCACCGACAAGCCTGGGTGCCCCAATGCGATCAGCGCGGCGCTCGTCGGAGGGCCAGCCATCGCCAAGACCTTGGCCAGCGTCAGCCAGATCATGACCGCCGCAGCCCCGGCAAAGGCCGGTCCGCCGATCAGCACCGCAATCTCGTGCGAGAAAAACGCCAGGATGACGACCAAAGGCAGCGCCGTCGCGAGCGCAATGCCGACGCAGCGCGCGAGCGCATGACGAATGGCCGTTTTCGCGCCGTCGGCGGCAGCCAGACGAGCGAGCTCGGCATAGGCCGCCTGGCCCAATATCTGCGCGGGCTGGGAAATGACGATCGTTGCCCGGTGCGCGATCGAATAAAGACCCGCCGCAGCCGGGCCGAGCATCGCACCGACGATCAGCGGGGTAAGCCGACCCGTCAGGTCGCCGAGCATGATGTCGGCGTTGGCGGTCAGCATGAAGCGGCCGAGCCCCTCATGCTCGCGCCGTGCGTCCGCGACCGCTCCGAGCAGCGGCTGGTCGAGCATGTGGCGGCGCGCGAGGTAGATCGCCGCGATCCACAGGGACACGCCCTCAACGAGCGCCGCAACAAGCCATGCGACCAGAAATGCCGTAAGCCCCAGATCGAAGACGATAACCACGAATGTACCAAGCAATCGCATGATCGGAGTCACGACATTGTGGAGCGCAAGCAGGTCGAAACGCCGCAAAATCTGGAGATACCCGCCAGGGGTCGCGCGCACGGTCGCGAGAACCGCGAAGCAATAGGGTATGGCCAATGCCTGCGCGTCCGCCGACCACCCGAGGAGCGGTCCGACGATCGGGACGGCGAGTGCCGCGACGATCACCGCAACCAGTCCCGCCAAAAGCTCGATCGCGCCGACAAAGCGCAGCAACCGTATAAGCTTCGCATGGTCATTTTGAGCCGGCTGGACGCCATAACGGACGATCGCGTGCCAGCCGGGAAATGCGACCAACCCGCCCACCAGCATCGCAAAATAGTTCACAAGGACAAGAACGCCATATTGTTCGGGACCGAGGATCCGGGCTGCGGCGACCACGTAGACGAGACTGATCAGCCCCGCTGCTGCTTTGCCGCCAAGCAGCAGACCAAGATTCTGGTAGATGCGGCGGACCGGTCCCGGCGACTTTTCCGCCGCGTCAGTGCGCAAGGCCGGCATCGATAGATCGGCTTTCAATTTCCCGAACGCGCGCAAATGAAGCGATTGCGCGAGCGGCGCGCACCGACGATGGCTCGGCGGTGAGGTCGAAGGTATGGTCGAAAAGCCGCCGTTGCACCGCGCTATAGCGTGCCGGGTGATCGCTCACGGCTTCTTCCAGGCCGCGATCGAGATCGCGAGCGTCCGAGATCACCGGCCCGGCCTGCCAGTGTGCGAAATTTGGATCATGGTCAGCGTCAAAGCCGTGACAGTTGATAAAGAGGCAGGGCCGCGGCGTTTTGAGAAACTCATAAATCTGACTGCTCACGTCGCCGAGATAGATGTCCGCCCCGTTCGTGTAGCTCATGTCGGTCAACGCTGTACTGCCAAGATCGATATGAATATTCGCCGCCGCCGCATAGCGAGCGTGCAGCCTTCCCGGCAAACCGAACCGCAGCTTGTCGATCGTAACCGCCATCCGCCGTTCGAACATCATGATATGCGGCGCGAAAATGAGATTGTAGCGATCGCTGGCGAGGAAATAGTCCAGCACCGCCCGGCCTTGTTTGTACCAGGACGAAAGATGTGGCGAGACGTGCGGATTATAGAGGACGATAGGCCGATTGCTGCCGCGAAACTTGATCGGCCGCTCCTTCCCTTCGGCGATATCGAATTTGGGATAGCCGGTGATCGTCAGCCGTTCCGGGAGGACGCCCGCCTCGCCGGTGAGGCGATCACAGATTTTCGGGCCTGCTGCCAATATATGGTCGAACAACGCTGCGGACTTGCCAAAGCCGATTGCCCGATCTCCGGCGCCATGGTCGGTCAGAACCATGCGCAGCGATGACAAACCGTAGCGCGTCTTGAGAATCAGCGACGTGCGCTCGGTCACGACAAGGAAGTCGAGCGAGCGAAAGAAGGCGATATTGTCGCGGTAGATAAGCAATTTGGCGGATGGGATTAGAGACCCGAGCAGCGCATCTACGCTCCGCGATGCTGCCGAATTCAGACGCAGCGCAACGAAACGAATGCCCGGCGGCACCGCTCCGCCCATCAATCGCACGGCCTCACGCGCGAGAAGATCGTTGGTGGTAGCGACGATGATCTCGGCGCCCGTGCCCGCGCGCGCCAAGGCAAGCGCGACTGGCAGGCTGTGGGCCATCTGGTGGATCTGGTCGTGGTTGAAGAGAAAGCCGATCCGCATGGGTGGAACGACGCCGCGGTGCCGGGAAACCCGCAGCAAGTGCGGAAAAAAAATCGGGTGGCGTCCTACATTGCGGAGGACACCGCCCATGACATCATCCTGCCCGCTTTCGGTCTTCGATCTCGACCGGACGCTCACCATCCACGGCACATGGTCGCCGTTCCTGCTATTCGCCGCGCGGCGCCGCGCGCCGTGGCGGCTCGCCTTCGCCCCGCTGGTCGTCTGTCTCATGGGCGCTTACAAGGCACGGCTCCTGACCCGCAAACGACTCAAGCAGGCCATGCAGCGGCTAATGCTCGGACGTGCGGTCGATCTGGACGTCGTGACGGACCTTGCAGCCGCCTATGCGGAGCGCAGCATGGCGAACAATATTTACGTCGGCGCCATCGCCAGCATTGCGGCGGAGCGCGCCGCCGGGCGGCGGGTCGTCATCGCCTCGGCCGCGCATCTCTACTATCTTGAGGCACTCGCCGATCGGCTCGGTGTTGCCGATGTCGTGGGCACCGCGTCGATGTGGCACGGTCGCCAGCTGACGCCGCGGATCGCGGGTGAGAATTGCTACGGCGCAAACAAGCGGCGCATGCTCGAGCATTGGCTTGCCGGGCAAGAGATCGACCGTGCCCACGCCCATATTCGGTTCTTTTCGGACGATTTGTCGGATCTTCCAACCTTCGAATGGGCGGACGAAGCGGTAGCGGTTAATCCGTCCAAGAAATTGCTCGACCTAGCCCTCCGGCGCGGATGGACGGTGTATGACTGGCGCCAGGCGGCCGCGCGCGATCGCGCCTTTCGGGCAAGGACTGCGACACAGCGGAACTAAACCCTTGCATCAGTCTCGGACATTTCGCGTGGCGAAGCGCAGCAAATTCCACCAGAATGGTGCACACGCCAACCAAATGAAGCGGTGGCCGTCGGGCTTGCCTGTCGATCGCTTGACCGGATTCGAAGAGCGAAGCCGAGGACCGTCGGACGTCATCGGCCGGTTGCAGACATCTGCGCGCGCTCGGACGGAAAACGCATCATCAAGCGGTCAAGCCACGTCCAGCGCGAAATATAGCGTGCGGAACGACTCGCCGACACGAGCGCGGCTTCGATCGCTCCCGGACCTTGGGTGCGTTGAAAGCGAAACAATATAAACGCCGCCATGGCAAATCCGAGCAGGATCAGGAGTTGGATCAGCGGCGCCAGCGCCAGCGCGCTATCTTCGATCGCAACGATCCCTTGGACAAATCCGACGATGAGCAGAACCCCGCATCCCAGCCCGAGCGCCGACGTCGATCGCTTCGGCGGAATGCCGAGCGCAAAGCCGTAAAAAGGGATCAGGACAATGAAGGCCGCCGTGACGAAGCGACCGCCGATTGCGGCGCGGGCTGCCCTGCGTTCGCCCAAAGTCCTGCCATCGGCCGCGACGTTTATCAGATCGCCCAGCATGAGCCGGTCATTGCGGTGGCGCGCAGTCCCGCGGACGGGCTTCGGCGCAAGCAGCTGGACCGGCATCGCCATCGTCTTGAAGGAGGCGACCTCAAGACGCCCGCCTGGTTTGCTGGCAATGACATGGCCATCGGCAAGACGGAGCAGAACGCCGCCGCGTCCGCCGTTGATGACCCGGCCGTCGCGCGCGGCGACGGTCAAATTGTGATTGCGCAGGAAAAGACCGCGAAATTTGCCCGTCCGCCGATCGACGGCGTCGACGTGGAAAACCGTCTCGGCGCGTGGACTCAGAAACTCGCCAGGTGCAACCGACAGCCCGAGGTCGCCGATCGCGATCGAGGCGCCTAGCGCATCGAGCCGCTGCTCCCCAGCCGGTTCGACATAGGCGCGCAGCCCGGCGTGCAACAAGGCAATCGCTAGCCCGAAGAGCAACGGCACCCGGAGCAACCGAGCTGGCGAGAGACCAATGGACGCGAATATATCCAGTTCGCCGTTGATCGCGAAGCCGCGGAAGGCAAGAGCAACGGCCACGAACACCGAGATCAGGAGGCCGATGCCAAGATACTCAGGAACGAGATAGACCATGAGCTTGATCAGAACCGGGACGGGCCGTTCGACATTGTCGAGCAAGTCCATCAACCGCCGACTATTTTCGAGGCTCAGCAGCAATATGACGATCGCACCGGTGGCAAGGAAGGGTCGCGCCATACGCCGCGCAATATAGAGATCGATCGTAGGCATCAGGCGGCCGAGCGCAGCGGCGTCGCCAGATCGCCATAAAGGTCGAAGAGCGCGCCGAAATGATCGTCGATCAGTGGGGCATCGGCAGCGCGCCGGGCGGCGGCGGCGATCAGCCTTGTCCGGTCGCGAGACAGGAGCCGCCCGATTGCCCGGGCAGCGGCGCCCGCATCGCCTGCCGCATATAATTCGCCATTATCAAGGGCTACGAAGTCGGAAGCGCCGCCCGCATCGGGCACGATCAGCGGCAATCCCGACGCAGCCGCCTCAGCCGCCACCAGACCGAAAGTCTCGGCCTCGCACCCATGAATCAGGGCGTCCGCACTGGCCATGAGCTTCGCGAGCAGGAGGCGATCGGCGATGGGCGCAAGCAGATGAACATGCGGATTATTCCCAATATGGCGCACGATCCGCCCTCGATCGCGGCCGTCGCCGACGAGGGCGAGACCGATCGGGCGATGCTGCGATGCCGCAAGGCAGGCATCGATGACCAGCGGCCAGCGCTTTTCGGCGCTGTGGCGGCCGACGCCAATTAGCAGGCTCGCACGCTCGGGAAGAGCGCAGCGTGCGAGCAGGTCGCAGCGAAGACCGGCGTCGCGATGCGCCGGCGAGAAGAGGCCGGGATCGACTCCCATCGGAATCGTCGTCACACCGGCAACTCCGCCCGCTTGCAGCCGCGACGAGAGGTGGCGATTGGCGCTGACGACGCAGTCGAAACGATCGCCGAGCCGGCGCAAATGGCGCCAGAAGAGGTCGAAGCTCTTGTCGATCGCTTCACGGCTGCCAAAGCGGCCAAACCAGCGATAGGCATAGGCCGCCATAGGATCGGCGTGCATGATCAGCGAGCGCGGCGCGCTTCCTTGCCAGTTGGCAACGATATTGGCGGTGCGCCAGGGAGAGGAGGCTTCGACGAGATCGGGGCGCTCGGTGTCGAGCCGGGCGTGAACGGCCGACGGGTCGTCGAAATAGCGGTAACGCCGATCGACGATCAACTGCGGGCTCGCGACATAGACAATCCGGCCACCACCGCTCCGCAGCTCGACATGATCGTGCGAGCCAGGCGCGATGACAATGATTTCGTGGCCCAGGGCTGCACCGATCGCGAGTTTGCGGTCGATATAGGTTTTCACACCGCCACCGTGCGGCGTGTAAAAGGCACAGACATCGACGATCTTCATTTGCGCTCCAGCGGCCGGTATTTGAGTCCGCTTAGATAGTTCATGACGACTTCGGTGCGCGTCGGCCCCGCTCCCACGAGCACCAAAGCCGAAGCGGCCTTAGGCTTTGACCAGCCCAGCCTTGGATTGCCGCCGAAGCCAAGACCGTCGGACAATTTGTCCCATTTGAGATTGCGGTTGCGATCATGCAGGACCGACAGGCTGTAGCGACCGGGGCCGGGCACGCGCAGGCATAGGGTCACCTGACCCGATGTGGGGATGTCCTGGTCCACCCTGCGGAATATTTTGTGCGCGTTGATCAAGACGGCATCGTCGGCGAGAAAATCGCTGTCGTTGTCGGGATAAAGTTCGGCGCGCAGCAGGCCCTTGCGATCCTTGAGGCCGGTTATGCCGACGAGCAACGACGGGCCGGCTTCATTCGGCCGGCACGCGGCTTCGGCCTTGCCCAGCGACGGGTTGGGTGCAACGGGCGCAGCCCCAATGAACAACAGCGCGACGGGGGCTATCGCGGCCTTCATGAGCGATGCGCCGTCGCAAGCTCGGCGAGCGTCAAAATTGTGCCGAGAAGCAGGTGCACGAGCAAGATCAGACCGGCAATCATGGCGATCAGCGACCCGATTGCCCCATCATGACCAATCAGGAACAATGCGACGCTGGCGAAGACAATATCCTTGTTCGGCACGAATGGCAGGCGGGTCACGAGCAATTGCAGCGTCGCGAGGATGAGCAGCCAGCCCATCGACACCGCGGGCAATGCGCTGTGCCACATGAGGCCCGACAGGAACGTCGTCAGCAGCAGGCGGCTGATATGCACACCAAAAATCATGCGCAGCTCGGCGCGGGGAAGCGAAAAGATACGGTGCCGGAACGCGAGAAGGGCAAGCGACAGCCCAATGATCACGGCGGCGGACAACGCGACGGTTCGACCATGGAATTCGGGCGCGATCCCGCCAATGACCGGCCACGCGAGCGCCAACATCGCGAGGGTCATGAGATTGCCGGCGACCGCCGACAGGATGCTGACATCCTTGATGGCGCCGAAGGGCGCCGCCGCCATCTGCGCATGGCGCCGCGCCCAGCCATAGAAATAAGCTTCTCCGCTGTAGCCGAAGAGAATTTCGTTGCTGACAAGCTTGCGCAGCAGGGCGGCAAAACCGGCGGGCGGAATGTTCCACAATCGTCGAAAGATCAGCCATTCGGAGGCCGGCAGGGCCAGGTAATAACTAGCAAAAGCAATCCAGAAGATTGGCGAGACCGGGACGCCGCGGAGAAGTTCGGTGAAACCGATACTCGCCAGTTTAGAACCGAGTGCCCCCAGCAACGCGAGCGACAGACCCAGTGAAAAGAATTTCTGCCACGGACGTTGCTCCCGAAGCAGCGGGCGGAGGCGCTCGGCCCATATGCCCGGAGTTGCACGCAATGCTCGAGAGGCCATCAATCACCTTTTGGCAGCGGTTCCTGGGGGAGTGACGCCGAGCGCTGACCGAATCCGCATCCGAGATCCGGAAAATCAGCGCGGCTACAGATCGCGGTAGGCTGACGGCCGATGCGAACGCGCGAAGGCGCCAAGCGCCCGGGCAATTTCGCGAACCAGGCGCGGTGAATCGATATCGTGCGGATGGACGGCAAAACGGACGATCCGCGCCCGCGCCAGCAATATTGTCGCAAAACGAGACCAGAGGATCGAGCTCGCTATGCGCGTGGCCGAACGGCTGGCATAAGTTACCACCGGCCCCCGTGCGAGAACGGCCGAGTTCTGCGGGTTCCAGACGCGGAAATGATCCTCGATCATCCTGATGTTCTGTGCCGCGAGTGCAGCAATACTGTCCTCGCCGTAAAGCCATGCGGGCGCGACAAATCCCGCGATCGGCCGTCCGGTGAGTTGCTCGATCATGTCGCGCCCCTCGGCGATCCTCGTTTCGGCATCACGGGTCGATAGCCCCAGAAACTCGCCTTCGCCTGCCGTCATGCGCTTCGCCTTCCACCGCGCCGTGACGCCAACATGCCGACTTTCGTCGAGATGGGTGAAGCCGTGCAGGAATATCTCGCACCCAGCGTCCGACCAGGCGCGCACGCGGCGCCCGAAATACGGATCGGCTGTCAGCAAGCCCCGCCGGTGGAAGTCGGGAACGACAAGAAGCGCATAACGCCCCGGCCCCACTGCTTCCTCGACGAGCGGCACCAGCCGGTCGAGGCGTGTTGCATGGACTGGTGCGACATCATGAATTGACGCAAGTAGACGGCGCGGCCCGGTCATACGGCTAGCCGGTCGAAAAGCGCCAGATAGTCCGCGGCCGACGCCCCCAACCTATGCCGATCGGTCACCTCACGCGCCGCCTGGGGGGACGGAGGCGATCGGCGCAGCCGCGAGGCGATCGCTGCGGCAATGGCTTCCGGTCGACGCTGGCGGACAACCGCCCCCAGCTCGGGCGAGCGAAATATTTCGGGCAATGCAAGCGAGCAATCGGTCGTAACGATTGGCACGCCCGCTGCGATGGCCTCGACGAGAACCGCCGGATAGCCTTCATAGTGCGAGCTCATCAAATAGAGATCGGCCTTCGCCAGATAGGGTGCGATGTCG
Organism: Sphingopyxis sp. SCN 67-31; assembly: GCF_001725095.1. Lineage (NCBI taxonomy): Bacteria > Pseudomonadati > Pseudomonadota > Alphaproteobacteria > Sphingomonadales > Sphingopyxidaceae > Sphingopyxis > Sphingopyxis sp. SCN 67-31. The sequence continues at coordinate 48,561 of NZ_MEFH01000014.1, forward strand.
GGGACATGGCCGGGCATCTGGACACGCGAGGCCACACCCAACAGCCGCGCTTCGCGCTCCAACCGGCCGCGCAAAGGACCCTCGCCGAGAATGAGCAGCCGCGCTTTCAGGGCCGGAGGCAGCTCGGCAAAGGCGCGGATGGCCGTCAGCAGATCCTTTTGCGGTGCCAGGCGCGCGGCACAAAGAATGAGCGGGGCGGGCTCATGGCCTGCCCGACTGTGCGGCGTCACCATCTGATCTTCAAGAATTGGCTCGGCAATTTCGGCAAGCGCGTGGCGAGGAAACACAGATCGCGCTTCCGCGAGCAGCGAGGGCGACATTGCCACCAGCACGTCCGTCGGCGCTGCCGCGAGCCGGATCGCAGCGTCGGCGAGCCCGCGCACAAGGCGCCGGAATCCAGCCCGGCGAATCGGATTGCTGAGTTTGCTCACGAAGACCGGCCGCTTCGTGAAGCGTTGGCGGGCGAGAAAGGCGAGAATGATGAGGTGGAAATTGCCGGGTGAGAAGATGATGTCCGGGGCTTCGGCGCGAACGAGCCGTGCCATGCGCCAGCCAAGTTGTGCCCGCGACCAGGGGCTACGCATCGTCTCGGGCGAACAGGGCCTGACCGCGACCCCGGCCCCGACCATCGCGCGGGCCGCGCCCTTCTCGGTGCCGCAGATGATCGTGACCCGGCGTCCCATCTCCGCCCAGCGGTTCGCCAAGCGAATGGCAATGCGTTCGCTTCCGCCGGTCGAGAAGTCGTGAAGAATGATTGCGATATGACGAGCTTTGGTCATGTCAGAATTTCTGCCTCAGGAAAATCTGGAGCCGCGCATCCGGGCGCTGAAGATCGCGGTCCTGCTGCTGTCGAAAATCGATCCCGATCGACAGCCGGTGAGAATCGCCGGCCGGATGCACGCTTGCAGTCAGCCCCCAACCTCGCACCGAGCGGGGCGCGCCGCCGGCGAGTTCGGCGATACGCTCGACCGGGCTGCGACGCTTTGCCGGGCCGGTGTCGAACAGGGTCGCGCCGAGGTCGAAACGGTCGTCACGGATCCAGTGAAGCGCGACAGCGCGTTCGTCGGTGCGATAATTTCGGCGCCGCGCGACGATGAAGCCCGGGCGCCGACGCTCGACCGCATAAGCCGCCCCCAGCGTAAGCGTGTCGCGCTCCGATATCTGCTGCGCCGCGCTCAGACCCAGCGCCATCAAGCCGAACCGCCGATATTCGAAACTTTGTGCGGCAGCGGTCGCGGGCCCCGAACGAGCGCGCATCGCAGTCAGCTTCAAGCCGCCGCCCGTCCACTCGGTGGCGGCTGAGCGGCTCTTCACGCGCCCGAGTGTTGCCGTATCGACAGTCGGCAAGCTCAAATCCACGGGTAGGGGCGCCGGTGGAGACGCCGGCAGAATGGGTGCCGGCGGCCGACCGACCTGCCGTTCGGAAGCGCCGAGAGCCATATGGGTCACCGCAATGCTGGGCGACGCCTCTTGCGCCAGCGAGGCAAAGGGAAAAAGCACCGCGACGATCGCCGCAGCTCGGGTCGCAATCGCTGTCATCGCACGTCCCCTCGGCAAGATGGACGCCTGCCAGCCAGGCGTCCGGAAGCACTGACGTCGTCACACAGAGATTTCCGCACCGGCGGTGCAAAGTGCGGATCGCCGCGCACCGCGGCGTCAATCGGCAATTCTCGACGCGGAAGGAATGACCCGGATGGACATGAATTTAGTGCGGCTGCACGGATGGGTGGCAATGACCCCGCTATTGCTCGGAGCGATCACCCCGGATACCGCCGCCGCGCACACGAGGCATCCTGCGACGCATCCCGCAGCGACCGCGCTTTCGGTCATGGCCTATAATGTGAAGGGCCTGCCCTGGCCGATCACTTCCGATCGCACGGCCGACTTCAGGCGGATCGAGGCGCGGCTGCGCGCGATGCGCGCGCAGCACGCACAGCCGCATGTGATCATTCTGCAGGAAGCCTTCACCTCTCCTGCCAAAGCGATCGCTCGGCGCAGCGGCTACCGCTATATCGTCGAGGGTCCGTCTCGCGATCTGCAAAGCCCGATCCTGGCGCGCGCCAGCGACCGAGCTTTCATTGAGGGCGCGAGCTTCTTCAAAGGCGAGCGATCGGGCAAGCAAGTCGGCTCGGGATTGATCCTGGCGTCAGACTATCCCATCCTGTCCGTGCATCGGGAAGCTTTTCCTGCTTTCGCTTGTGCGGGCTATGACTGTCTCGCCAACAAAGGCATATTGATGGTGACGGTCAAGGTGCCAGGCAGCGCGACGCCGGTCACGGTCGTGACTACCCATATGAACAGCAAAAGATCCTCGGGCGTCAGCCAGTCGCGTTCGCTCTTGGCCTATCGACGGCAAGTCGAGGTGATCGACGATTTCATCGCGCGCTACCGCAATCCCGACCTGCCCGTCATCTTGGCTGGCGATTTCAACGCCAGTTCTGCCGAGCGACGCTCGTTCCTGACCGCGCATAGTGCGGCGAAATGGACAACGAAGCGGCGCCTCCCCATCGACAACGCCTTGCAGCACTGCCTCAAGTCGGACGCGCCATGTGGACGTGCCGTCCCCGCCATCGCCGCAACGGTTTTCCAGAAGGGACGCGACTGGCAGTTTTTTTCAGCCGGTTATCGCGCCTCGATTCAAGCGATCGCGATGGCCGTACCGTTCGGGCGCGAGCATGACGGAACGATGCTGTCGGACCATGTCGGCTATCGCGTGACCTATCGCCTGACGCAAGCCCTCGTACCGCGCACGCCCCGACGCCGCGCGATCACCTGAACCGAGCGAACATGTCCATCAGCTTGCCGGAACCGGCTCGCGCGGCGCCAGCGCGAGCAAAACCGCCGGGAGGAAAAAGAGCACCAGCGGCACCGCGGCGATCAGGCCGAAGATGATCGCCGTTGCTAGGGGCTGCTGGAGGCCGGCGCCGCGACTGATCCCGAGCGCAAGCGGCGCCAGGGTCAGCACCGCGATCAGCGCCGACATCAGGATCGGCCGCAGTCTCTTCTTCCCAGCCTCGAGCAGCGCCGCAGCAGTGACCGGCTTGTCGCGCTCGATCTCGGCAAGAAAGAAGATCACCAGTTCGGCGACCATGCCGACGACCATGGTCAGGCCCATGAGCGCCGAGATATTGAGTTCGATGCCCATGATCCATAGTCCGATCATGACAGCGGCCGCGGTGAGCAGCACCGTTGCGATCGCGGCGACGGTCCAGCCAGCGCGCTCGAACAAGAGGGTAATCAGCAGCGCGCTGAGCAGCAGCGCGGCGCCGAACACTAGCGACAGGTCGGCAAAGCTCTTCTGCTGCTCAGCGTATAGGCCGCCATAATCGACGCGGACCGAGGCCGGGAGCTTGAGCCCGGCGACGGCGCTCTTGATCTCGGTCATTGCCGAGCCGAGATCGCGCCCCTCCAGCCGCGCCGTGACCGCGATATAGGGCGCGAGATTTTCTCGCGTGAGCTGCTTCTGACCGCTCTGGACCGATACCGTCGCGACTGCCGCGAGACGCACGCTGCTTCCGCCCGGTGAGATGAGCGGGAGGTTCTCGATGCGCGCAACGTCGCTTCGCAGGTCCTCTGGCGCGCGCACGCGCACGTCGATCAGCTGGGCGCCGATCCGGACTTGTGTCGCGGCGGTGCCGCCGATCGCGGTTTCGAGCTGTGCGGCGATGCTGTCGGGATCAAGACCATATTGTGCCGCCGCTCCGGGATCGACGGCGATGCTGATCGCGTCACCGGCAACGCGCAGTCCGTCGATCACCTCGATGACGCCCGATATCTTGCCGATCCGCGCGCCGATCGTCTTCGCCGCCGCTTCGAGCGCCGCCTTGTCGTCGCCAAACAGCTTCACCTCGATCGGCTGGGGAACAGCAGTAAGATCGCCGATCAGATCCTCCATCAACTGAATCAGCTCGACCTGGAGTCCCGGCACTTCGGCCGCGATTTTTTCGCGCATGCTGGTCATCACCGCCTCGATGCTCCGCCGCGAGCCGCCTTTGAGCCGGATGAAATAGTCGCCTTCGTCGGCCTCGGTGAGGCCGCCGCCGAGCTGGACCCCGGTTCGCCGTGAGTAGCTTGCCACTTCCGGTGTCGCGCTGATGATCGTCTCGACGCGCCGCAGCAGCGCATCGGTGTCTTCGAGCGATGCGCCGGGCTGCGCCTTGTAATCGAGGACAAAACCGCCTTCGTCCATCTTCGGCATGAAGCCCGAGGGTACGTTGCGCCATGCGACATATCCGCTGACCGCGAGCAGCGCCGCAACGACGACCGAGAAGAGCACAGGTCGGCCAAGGGCGCGGCCGCTCGCGCGGCCGTAACGGGTGAGCAGGGGATCGAGAATGCTATTGGCACGGTCGGCGGACTGAGCATCCTTCTCGCGGAGCCAATGCGCGGCGACGAGCGGAATGACGAAGCGCGCGAAGAGCAAGGAGATGAGCAGGGCGGCGACCATCGTGACTGCAAGCGCCTTGAAGAAGCCGCCGGTCACCCCGCTGATGAAAGCGAGCGGCAGGAAAACGACGATTGTCGCGGTCGTCGAGCCGAGCAGAGGCATCCCCATCTCGGCGGCCGCACCGAGGAGCGATTGAGGTTCGCTCAGACGCTGCTCCTGCATTCGCCGCATCATATGCTCGAGCATGACGACCGCATCGTCGACGACCAGTCCGACGGCGGCGGCCATGCCGCCTAGCGTCATCATGTTGAAGCTCATGCCGAGCGCAAACAGGAGCAGACAGGTGGCCGCGAGCACCGCAGGCAGCATCAGCCCGGTGATGACCATCAGCCGCCCCGAACGCAGGAAGACGAAGAGGACGATCCCGGCAAGCACCGCGCCCATGAGGATCGCATCGCGCACGGCATTGGCAGCACCGACGACCAGTTCGGACTGGTCATAGAAGGTAGTGACCTTGACCGACGGAGGCAGATGGAGTTCGGCGAGGCGAGCGTCGACCGCCTTCACGATCGCGACGGTGTCACCCCTGAGCGCTTGGCGCACGTTGACCAGTACCGCTTGCTTGCCGTCCGAGGTCACGCGACTGAACGCAGGCGCCGTCGAGGGCGTGATCGTCGCGATCTGCCCGAGCGTGACAACTCCCGAGCCGCCCGCCGCCGCCTTGACGGGGACCGCCGCCAGATCGCTCGCGCCCGCAACGCGGTTCTCGAGCAGGACAAGATAGAGGCGGTGACGATCCTCGATCTTGCCTAGGCCGCGCACCATATTGGCCTTGCCGAGCGTCGCGACGACATCGCTCAGGCTGATGCCGAGCGATTGCAGCCGCGAGGGATCGACATCTACCGCGAACTCGCGCGGGCTGCTCCCCAATATATCGACGCCGGCCACGCCTTCGACCGAGGTCAGCGCCGGCAGGATCTTGAGCTCGGCAAGGCTACGGAGCGCTTCCGGGGCCAAACTGTCCGATGTTAGCGCGAAGCCCGTCACCGGAAAGATCGTGGGATCCGAGCGCCGGACATTGAAATTCGTGCCGGGTGGCAGCGTCGGCAGCAAGGTGGCGAGCGCGCCCTGCGTCGACTGGGCGGCGGCGACCATATCGTCGCCCCATTGGAAATTGAGCGCGACCTCGGCGCTTCCTCGGCTCGTGACCGAGCGCACCCCGGTCACGCCCGGCACGGCGCGCAGCCCGATTTCGACCGGGCGCGTGATTTCGGCTTCCATCTGCGCTGCGTCGCGGTCGCCGGCATCGACCGACACCACGACGCGCGGATAATCGATGTTGGGAAAGAGGCCGACCGGGACACGGGTCGCCGACACCACGCCCGCGAGCGTGAGCAGGATCACCGCAAGCCAGATCGACCGCGCGTGTTTGCTGATGATGTCGGTCACTTCTTGGCGCTCTGAATGCGGACCTTCATGCCGTCTTCGAGCGCGGTGACGCCGGCTGTCGCCACACGCTCGCCCGGTTTCAACCCCGACGTAATGCTGATCCGGTCACCGGTGCGCGGGCCGGCAACGATATCGCGCCGCATGGCGATATTCTGAACGATGACGAAGACGAAGGGCTGACCGCCATCGTCGAGCAGTGCCGCATAAGGTATGGTCATGCCGCCGGCGATATTGCCGAGCAACACGCGACCGGTCAGGCTTTCGCCCGCACCGACCCCGCTTTCATCGGGAATCTGGACATAGACCGATGCCGTCTTGGTGATGGGATCGACGACGCTGTCGACCGACAAGATAGGAACGCTGAATGCCGTCTTGCTGCCAGCGGCGGTGATCTCGACAGAACTGCCTTGGGGAATGCGCCGGGCGATTGCCGGATCGACACCGAAGCGGGCGCGCAGATCGCCCGCCTTGACGAGCGAGACGATCGTGGTGCCCGGAGCAACGAGTTCGCCCGCGCTCGCGCCGACGATTTCGACCGTGCCGCTCGCCGGTGCGCGCAGCACCAGCGCACCGTTGCGGGTAGCAAGGCTCGCGCGGGCCGCGTCGGCCGTCTGCTTTGCGGCGCGCGCGGTCTCGACATCGGCGTCGCTGACCAGCCCGTCGGCGCGCAGCCGCCGCGCCCGCGCGTGCGCCAGGTCGGCGGCGTTGGCGTTCGCCGAGGCCGTGACGAGATCGAGACGCGCGGTCGGGCTCGGGCTCAGGCGCACCAATATCTGGCCGCGCCGCACCTGGGTTCCAACGGGCGCATCGACGGCCTGAACCAGCGCCTCCATCGGGGCCGACAGCGTATATTTGCCCGCGCCATTCGCCTCGGCGGCACCGTACAGCGTGACCTTCTCGTCGATGTTGCCGGTGGTCACGGGGGCAACCTCGATCGCCGCGACCGGGTCGGCCGCCGCGGTATCGGCCGGGGACTGGCAGCCGCTCAGCATAAAGCCATAAGCGAGCGGCAGGACGAGGAGGTTACGGCTGATCATAGGGTCCAGGCTTCCTGCGGGGCGCCGACAAGCAGTTCGAGCGCGATGGTCTGTTCGGCGATCGCCTGTTCGGATTGGAGAAGCAGCAACTGGCGGTCGCGCAGACTTTGCTCGGCGACATCGGCGGTCGCAAGCGCCAGATCGCCGCGCTGCGCTGCCCGGCGGCTTGCCAGCGCGAAAGCCCCGAGCGCCGGCATGCCGGCGTTCAGCAGTTCATATTGCTGCCGCGCGATCGCGAGTCCCGATGCGGCAGCGGCAATCTCGGCGCGGGTCTGGAACAGCCGCGCATCATATTCCTGCCGCAATGCCTCGCGGGTCGCTTCGGCGACCGCGATGCCGCCGCGGTTGCGGTTCCATAGCGGCAGGGTGAAACCGATCGTGGGACCGATCAGCTTGTTCCCCCCGGTATCGCGCGCGCCATTGATCGTGAGATCGAGGTTCGGGAACTGGTCGAGGATCGCGCGGCGAACCGCGGCCTCCTGCGCATCATAACCGGCACGCAGCGCTGCGAGATCGCCGCGGTCCGCCAGCGCGAGAGCGAAGAGGCGATCGGCGTCGGGAACAGGAGCTGGGAGGGATGCGGGCGCCAATCGAAGCGGATAGCCCGGCGGCAGGCCGAGCAGCCGATAAAGTTCGGAGCGCGCGGCTGCCAGATTCGTTTGGGCGCTGCGAAAGTTGCTCTGGGCATCGAGCGCGGCGATCCGCGACGACTGGACCTGGTCGGGGGAGATGTCGCCGCGTCCCGCCGCTTTCAGATAGCGACCGAGCAGGGCCTCGCCGGCATCGGCGCTCGTCGCGCTGTTGGCGAGTATCTGCTCGAGCGCCAGCACGCGTACAGCTTGCAGCCGCGCATTGCACGCGGTCTGCCACTCGGCCCAGGCCAGATCGAGGCGGACCTGGCGCGCCTCGGCGACGGCCTGCGCGCGCTGCACCTTCTGGGTGCGCAGCGCATTGAGGCTGAAGCCAAGTGCGCCCGCGATATTGTCGAGCGGGTCGGGGCCTGAGAGAATATGATCGACCCCGAAGCTGAAACTGGGATCGGGAAGCAGCCCTGCGACAAAGACCTGCGCATCGCTCACCCCGGCGCGGGCGCGCTGTGCCTTGAGATCGGGATTGGCGATGACGGCGAGAATCGCGACCCCATTGGGATCGAGCGGCGCCGACAGGTCCAGCGACACCGGCTTCAGATAAGGCCGTGCGATGGCCGCGGCATCGCGCGACACGATTTCGTTCAGCGGGGCCTGCAAGACCGATGCATGCAGCGGGTCGGCGGCGAGGGGGCGCGGTTCGTAATGGGCGCAAGCCGCCAGCGGCAGGAACAGCAACAGGGTCGATGACATCCGGAATCGCTTGGTCATCTCGAAGCGGTAGCTCCATCGGTCGTGGCTGCCGACCGCTAACACCTCGACAAGATTTGGGACTGCTGGAACATGAGGGCTGGGCATTGGGCTGTTGACGCCGCTGCGTGAGAAATCCCGCACCGGATTGTCAAAATTGCGGATTTTCGACGTTGTTGTTCGCAAGGGCTGCTCCGAAAGGCGCTTGAAACTTTGGAGTCGAGAGCGAAATCTCTTCTCGCCTGCTGCTTTCATGCCGCCACAGCGTCGGAAGAGCAGATTCTCAATGCGACACGAGCAACTATCGGCTCAAACCTTCCGCGTCAAACACCCGCTCAGAAAACGCGACGACAGAACGCCTGCATTCCTCCATCAGATACAGCGCGCTTTGCCGGTTCTCGCCAGCATAGAAATCGCGGGCGGTAATGCGCTTGAGCCATGTTTCGAGTTTTTTTAGATCGTCCTCGACCTCTTCGAGTTCAGCATAAGTGAATTTTGACACTGCGGTTTCACGGGACACTTCATCGAGCAGACCCCGCGCTCGCGTCGTAAACTCCTCATACTCTCGCGCCCTATCGGTCGAAAAACGCGCCTCCATTGCATCATCGCCGTCAAGCGCCGTTGCCTCGAACAAGGTGGCGCTGCCTTCATGGGATTGCACCGTCAGGACGAGGCTTTGCATCAAGTCACGATGCTCCGGTGTTACCGGGAGCATCCATGCACCATGCTCCACGCTCGTCGCTCCCGCCGCGCGTAGTTTGCGCCATAAGGCCACCCGCGCGGTCGAGGCACTCGCGGGCAGTTGCATCAGCAGCAGGAGCCAATACCGATCAGCCATGATGTAATAGGTGTTGCATTGCGATTTTCCGGCCTTAGGACGTAACAACTGTTACATTAGGACGCGCGCCAAATATGACAAACCGTAAAATACACCGCTGGTTGAGCGTCGTTGGCATCATCTTCTTTCTGTCGGTTTCGATCACCGGCATCTGGATGCAGGGCGAGGCGATCTTCGGCGAGGATGAAGTCGCGCGCGAAGCGATGGCAGCAATCACATCACCCGTGTCGCTGTCGGCGCCTTTGCCCGCCACCGCAGCGACGATGGAAAGGGCGCGCGCCGCAGTCCTCGATCGCTTCGGTGACCGGCCCGTCGCGTCGGTCGATTGGGTTATCAAGGCTCCCGTGCCAGCCTATGTGTTCCATCTGGACGGAGCTGAGCCAGTCAAGGTGACGGTCAACGCGGCAACCGCCGCCGTCATCAAGTCCGAACCCGATGGCGAAGATTGGGTGATGCGCCTGCATACCGGCGAGATATTGGGCGACGGCGGAAAGTTTCTCGGGCTGGCATGGGGACTGGCCCTAATCACCATGAGCGTCACCGGCGTCATCCTCTACGTCAAAATGCTGCAAGCGCGGCGCACGGGCGCGACGGGCAAGGTGCGCGGCTGGCGGCGGTATTTCTGGTGAGGGTTACGCTCCTTACACTGGCTGCGGCGCTGTTCGCGGCGACGGCAACGCCCGCACTCGCGCAAACTGCTCCATCGAGCCACGCGCCGCTGGTCCTCTCGTTCAACCCCGATGCGGGCGTCGTCGTCCAATCAGGCGATTTCCGTATCACCGCGTGGGGCTATGCCGAGCGGCTGATCGACCCCGAGGGCAAGGACGGCTGGCGCCGGGTGCGGCAGGGAGCAGAGTTTGATTTGCCGCGTATCGCGCCCCATCTGCGGCCCGCGCTGGTCTATGAGGTCGATCTCACCAACAGCGACTTCTTCCGCAACGGACCGTTCCGCCGCAATTTCGAGAACCTGTTCGTGTCGCTCCAGGATGCCGACGATTCCGGCAAGTTCCGGCTGTTGGTCGGGCATAACACCCATATCCTGTCGCGCGACGACAATCTGCCGTCGGGCAATCTGCCGACGATCAACCGTTCTCTGGTTCTGGAAGAGCATGGCTCGGTCAACGCCTTCGGCGCGCAAATGGGGTTTCAGGTGCAACGGGCGCTGTCGCCCAAGGCAACCGTTCAGTTCTCCGTCGGTGACAACAGGGGGTCGCTCAACGCCGCCGATGTGCGCAGCAGCATTGGGCGGTCGGTTGCGGGCAAGCTGTTGCTGACCCCCATCAACGATGCCGAACAGGGGCGCAAGCTGACGCTGGGCTTCGCCAGCGACTACACTGGCAATATAACCAACCGTGCTTTCACGCTCGGGACGGCGATCGGGCAAGCGCCGCTCGGCGGAGTTGCTGCGACTGGCGGCAAACTGACTTTTGAAGCCGACGCCGCCTACACCTTTCCGATCGCTGGACACCCGACAACGATAGAGGGTGAACTGATCCGCTCGCGTTTCTCGGGCAGCAAAAGCGACGTTTTCGGTGGCTATATTATGGGGCAAGTCTCGCTGTTCGACGCGCGGAGCGCAGGCGACTTCGACCTGTTCCTGCGATATGATTTTGTCAGCTTGGGGCAGGATGCAATTCCTGAACGCGCACGGCAGAGCGCGGTTCGCACGGGGTTCAACTATAATCTGCCCTTCACCGACAGGCTCGCGAGCCTGCACTTCGAATATGCTCACAACAGCGTCAGCGGTCCTGCGGCGATCGTGACGCAAACCGATCCTGCCGACGAGTTCCGCATCGGAATGAGGATCAGCCTGCAACGCTACACGCGGCACTGATGGCGAATGCGCCGCCAAGCGGACGGGCGCCAATACCGCGCACCGTTTGGGCGCTGGGGTTTGTCAGCATGTTCATGGATATTTCGTCCGAGATTATCCACGCACTGCTGCCGCTGTTCCTGACGGCGACGCTGGGTGTCAGCGTGGCAGTCGTCGGGCTGATCGACGGTGTTGCCGAAGCTACGGCTTCGATCACCAAGATATTCTCGGGCTATCTCTCGGACCGCATGGGCAAACGCAAGCCGCTCATCCTGATCGGTTACGGCCTCGGCGCCCTATCCAAGCCGCTGTTCGCGCTGGCCGGAACCGCGCCGGTCATCATGGGCGCGCGCTTTGCGGACCGCATCGGCAAGGGACTGCGCGGCGCGCCGCGCGATGCGCTGGTCGCCGATGTGACCCCGCGCGAAATCCTTGGGCGCGCGTTCGGGCTGCGCCAGTCGATCGATACGCTCGGGGCATTTATCGGGCCGCTGCTCGCCATCGCTGCGATGGCCGCGTTCGCAAACGACATGCGCACAGTATTCTGGCTGGCGGTAATCCCGGCGGCGATTGCGGTACTGTTGGTGCTGGTGGGCGTCGAGGATGTCCAGCGTCCACCGGAAGATGGCGTTACGCGTATTCCGGTGCGCCTTGTCGATCTCCGCCAGCTTCCGCGGACCTTCTGGTCGCTTGTCGCAATCGGCGCTGTGTTCACACTCGCGCGGTTCAGCGAGGCTTTTCTCATTCTCAAAGCCAATGCCGAAGGGCTGCCGCTCGCGCTCACGCCGCTCGTCCTCGTCGCAATGAACGCTGTATATATGTTCGCGGCTTACCCGCTCGGCAGCCTGTCGGATCGGGTTAGCGCGCGAACGATGCTGGTCTGGGGCCTGATTGTGCTCATCGCCGCCGATCTTGCGCTCGCCTTGCTCCCGGGCGTCGCGGGCGCATTCGTCGGCGTCGGCCTGTGGGGCGTCCACATGGCGGCAACGCAGGGGCTGTTCGCCAAACTCGTTGCCGACCGCTCGCCAAGCGATTTGCGCGGGTCGGCTTATGGGATATTCAACCTGATCACCGGCCTTGCGTTGCTGGCGGCAAGCGTCATTGCGGGCCTCGCATGGGATGCGGCAGGACCCGCGGCCACCTTTCTAGTCGGTGCAGGATGCGCAGTCGTAGCGCTTGCGGGGCTGCTGGTCGTCCCCTTGGCGAGACGATAGCGGCGCTGAGCCGGTAACCGATACTTGCATATATTGCCGGAAATCCCGCCGTCGATCCACGGGCGAAGCCATCGTCGGACTCAAAGCCGGGTCGGATCGACGATATGGAAGCAAGCGCCTTGGTCGGCTTCGACCTGCTCGCTTCGCGCGCAGTCTGGAGACCTTAGATGTCCCCAGGAACATCTGCGAGTAAATGGGCCGCGCGATAAAAGCGCGATGTCGGCGACCGGAAGCCAATCAAGGGCTCAGCCGGGGATACGCACGGTTGCAGCGTCGGTTTGTGCCAAAGCGGGTACCGACAGCATCGCAAGCACCAAGGCAATCAGCGAAGCGATGGAACTCGAACGGGCTTTCCAACATCTGGTCATGTTGTTGCGGAGTCCCCGTTCAGGGTGCGGGCGCGCCGGGAACGATGCGCGAAACGCGGCGTCGGCAATGCATACCCTCGGACAAACGGCAACTGGAGCGCAACGGTCTTGCGCTTGTGCGGTCGCGTACCAGAACCACGGGAGATTATGATGTATGGATGGGCCTTCACACTGGCGATTATTGCTCTGATCGCCGCCGTTCTTGGATTCGGCGGCCTCGCTGGAGCTTTGGTCGATGTTGCCTTGGTCATTTTTGTTATCGCACTGATCGGGACCATCATTTTCTTTGTCCTTGGATGGAAAGCGGCGAAAGAGATCATCGATTGATCGACCGCCTTCCGCCCGCCGCGCTATTTGACGTTACCGACCGCGCCTGTGCCATTTGCCGGTTCAAAATGGGAAGAATATGCTGATAGCGGCGATGGCAACGACGAAGGTCAGCAAGTTGAGCGGCAAACCGACGCGCACGAAGTCCATATAGCGGTAGCCGCCCATCTGGTAGACGATGACGTTGGTCTGATATCCGAACGGTGTCGCGAACGCAGCGCTGGCGGCCATCATCACGGCGACCAGGAACGGTCGCGGACTCACCGCCAGACTTTCGGCCAGCGCAACCGCAACTGGCGTGACCAACACTGCCACCGTCGCATTGGACAATAATTCCGTGAGCACCATCGTCAGCAGATAAAGGACGATCAGCGCGACCAACGGGTTTAAACCATCGACGCTGGCAATCAAAAGATCGGATGCCTCTGCCGCAAGGCCGCTCTCCTCCATGGCGATGCCGATCACCACCATGCCCGCGATCAGAATCAGGATTTCCGGTCTGAGGCCGCTATACGCCTCATCTGCCGTGATGACGCGGAGCAGGATCAGCAACACGGCGCCCGCGAACGTCGTGGCTGCGATCGGCGCCACGCCCAAAGTGGCAAGCGCCACCGCGCCGACAAAGGTTGCCAAGGCAATTGCGGCCTTCAGCGGCTGGAGCGAGCGCTTGGCCGCGAACAGACCGGCATCCCCGATTTGCGCACTGCCGATATGCGCCTGATCGATATCGGCTGGCGCGCCGTCCCGCTCGTCGGCTTCATGGCGTCTGCCGAGCAACCGGCTGCTGACCAGAAAGAGATAGATTCCACCGGCGATCGCCATCGGAATCCCGACCGGAGTGATTTCGAAGATGCCGAAACGCGGCTGTCCCGCGACACTCGCCATGTCGTCGACCAACAAATTGGTCGATGTTCCGATCAACGTGCAGCAACCGGTCAGGATCGTGACATAGGACAAGGGTATCAGAAAGCGCTTGGGCGACAGGCCCAGCGTGGTGGCGACGTCGCGGATCACCGGCGCCCCAAGTACGACGATCGGCGTCGAGTTGAGAAAGCACGACACCAACCCGATCATCGTGATCAGCAACCAAAGCCCCGCCGTGCCGAGGCGCCGACACATCGCCACGGCCAGCGTGATCGCGCGGTCGAGCAGGCCGCTGAGTTCGAGCGCATAGGCAATCACGAACAGCGAGGCGAGCGCGATGATCGCGGGGCTCGCAAAGGCGCTCTGCACTTCGACCGGACGCACGACCCCGGTCATCAGCAACACCGCCGCACCGGTCAAGGAAACGACATCGGCCCGGACCTTGTCCCAGATGAGCGCGGCGACGACCGCGGCGAGGACGAGCAAGGTCAGAATCTGGTCCACCGTCATACCTCTGCGTCAGGCGGCATCGACGCGCTGTCAATGTCTTGCATAATAAAATCTGGCTTGGGGTCTGGAGGATAAGCCCGGATTTGCTATCAAGGTGATATGCAGGAACCGAGCGTAAGGAATAGTCGGCTCGCGATCGCCGGCGGACTCGCCGCAATCCTTGTCGTCGGCGGCGGCGGATTTTTTCTTGGCCGCGAAACGGCACCCGCGCCGCCGACGCCCGGCCCCATAGTGGTTCCGGTGCCTACGCCGGCTCCTGAACCTGAGACTCCGGCCAAGTTGGGGCGTGCCGAGCTGATCGCGTTGTCGGCGCAGGCGGCCGATGCTCTTGCGTCGGGCAAGAGCCTTCCCGACGCTGTCGGCGACGCCGCCGGCCAGCGCTTTGAGCTGCTTCTGCCATTCGGCTGTGCGGGACCGACCGATGCCGACAGCAACCTTCCCGAGCGTTGGAGTCTAGGCGATGACGACGGAATTCTTCGCATTTCGTTCAAGCCCACGGCATGGCGGGCGGACGACTGGGGGTTGGACGACCAGGCCGCAATCGATGCGGCCGAAGGGTTCTGGATCGCTCGCCCATGGTCAACGGGCGACAAATGCCAGCCGCGCGGCGATCAAGCCACCGTGCAGGGCGCCGATCCGGTGACGCTACCCGGCCAGTCATTGGCTATCGCCCAAATTTTCCGAGACGAAGCGGACCGCGATGGCTGGCGAAGCGGGCGGGCATTTGACGTTGTGAAGCGTGTGGATACCAAAGATTTCGACGGTTCGCAGGGGTTCCGGCTGCGCGTCACTGGGCGCATCGAAAATATCGCGGGCGGCGCGCCCATTCGCTGCGTCCAGCCAGGGGGCAGCGAGCAGCGGCCGCGATGCCTGATCGGCGCGCGGATCGACACCGTCCGGATGGAAGACCCGGCGCGCGACGAAACCTTGGCGACCTGGTCGATTACGCGGCAACCGTAACGGCTGAAATTCCGGTCCCGGCGCCACCGGCGTAGCAGCTTGCGCTTTGGGCGGTGCTGCCCCCCGCCGTTCAGCACGGCCCGTCCTGCCTGATGCACCACTCGGCAACAACGACTTTGAAACATCACGCGCGGGGCTCGACTGTGCGCGCACCCGGAAATCAGGAGAAAATTTATGGAAAAGCCTTTTGGCTTTGTCGCCACGCTGTGCGCCCTTGGAGCGGTGCCGATAGCTGCCGCATCGGCGCTTGCCCAGCAGTCGGCTTCGATGCAGCCCGTCGCATCGATTGCCCCGGGCGCCAAAGTGTATGACAATGCCGGCCAGCAAGTCGGTACCGTCGCTCAGATCGCGGGTGACAAGGTCGCGGTCGCCGTCGGGAACAACGGCATCGTCGTGCCGCTCCAGGCATTGGTTCAAACCGAAAAGGGTCCAGCCCTGAACGCGTCGAAGGCCGAAATCCTTGCGTCGGTCGAACAATCGGTCAAGGAAAACGCTGCGGCGCTGAATTCCGCGCTCAAGGCGGGCGCCGAGGTTCATAGCGCAGGTGGGAGCAAGGTGCTCGGCACGGTCAAGCAAGTTGGCGACAATTCGGCGACGCTCGCGACCACGGCGGGAGACGTGAAAATTCCGCGCAACCTGCTGTTCGTATCCAAAGCGGGGTTGGCGACAAACCTTACTGCCGGCCAATTCGAGGAAGCGGTGCGCAAATCCCTGGCTGCGAGTGCTCCACCGTCGCAGTGATTTTGCAAGGAGAGAATGGGTGAGTTTTCGCTCGACACTGGCCGTGGCAAGCGGCGCATTGCTTATCGCTTCGCCCGCCGCGGCAGGGGAGAAGATTCCCAACGATATGGCAAGGTGTACGGGCAATGGTACTGCGGTGCTCGCAACTGTTCGTGGGATCAAGCAGGCGCAAGGCACCATGCGTGTCCAAAGTTACCGCGCCACAAAAACCGATTGGCTCAAAAAGGGGCGATGGCTAAAACGGATCGATGTCCAAGCAGCCGCAGGAACCATGCGGTTCTGTATTCCGGTGGATGCGCCGGGTCGATACGCGATCGCGGTCAGGCACGATCTCAACGGCAACGGAAAGACCGACATTTTTTCCGATGGCGGCGGGATGTCCAACAACCCGTCTATATCGGTCTGGAACCTGGGCAAGCCGAGCTACAAAAAGGTCGCCTTCCAGGTGGATGGACGCACTGCAATCCGTATCGACATGAAATATATGTAGCCCCGCATAGCCGATAGCCCTCGATCAGCAATGTATCGCACCCCGCCCTTTTCCTGCCAACCGGCGAAGAGCGGTCGCAAGCCACGCGCAGCGATTCCTCGTCAAGCCCGCCGACATTCCGCTTCGGCGTAATCAGGTAGATTCCAATACTCGGTTGGAAACAGTCTGATTGTCAATCGGCGTCCAATCGGGACCCCCTATCGGCGCGCAAAAGGGACCCCCTTTGTGCTGCGAGGATCGGTTGATGCTGGGCGCAGGTTTCGCGCTGCGGCAGCAGCGCGAAGGCGATTTTCGAGGTGGTCAGCTGCGGTGTTTGAAGCGCCAGCTGTCGTTGCCGGTCTCGACGATATCGCAATGATGCGTGATGCGGTCGAGCAGCGCGGTGGTCATCTTGGGATCGCCGAAGACGGTAGGCCATTCGCCGAAGGCCAGGTTGGTGGTGATGATGACCGAGGTCTTCTCGTAGAGCTTGCTGATCAGGTGGAACAGCAGCTGTCCGCCTGATCTGGCGAACGGCAGGTAGCCCAGTTCGCTGGGCGGCCATGGCACCGGCCTTGCCGATGCGGGCTTCCTCCTCGAGCCGGGTGACAAGATCGACCGTGTTGAAGTAGCGCCCGCGGGCGCCGGCACAGACGACGCTGGCGGTGATCGCGGTGGCGAGGTGAGTCTTGCCAGTGCCGGTGCCACCGATGAGCACGATATTGCGCCGCCCTGGCAGGAAGGAGCCGGCGTGGAGGGAGCGGACCAGGCCCTCGTTGATCGGGGTGTTCTCGAACACGAAGGCATCGAGATCCTTGACCACCGGCAGCTTGGCTGCAGTCATGCGGTAGCGGATCGATGCGGCATGCCGATGCGCGGCTTCCGCCCGCAGCAGGTCGGTCAGGATCTCATGGGTCGTGCGCTTGCGCTGCAATCCCGTGGTGACGGCTTCATCGAACGCACTGGCCATGCCCCTGAGGCCGAGCTCGCGCATCGCCTCGATCATCTCATGCCGCTGCATCGAGGCCTCGCACCGTGTCGTAGCGGGCACAGTCCGCTACTGGCGGATGGCTGAGCTTGAGGTCGACGACCACGTCGAGGGGCCGGTCGGTTGCTGGCTCGCGGTATCGCGCCAGGATGTTGAGGATCACCTCGTCGCTGGCGGCACCGGCATCGAGTGCCTCGCGGATCGCAGCCTCGACCGCTTCCAGGCCATCGGTCAGTACAGCGGCCAGGACGCGCACGAAGCGCCGGTCGGCCTCGTCACCGCTCCCCAGCTTGCGGCGCAGCCGCGTCAGTGCCGGCGGCAGGTTCCAGCCATGGAAGGGGGCGCCGTTGCGCCAGGCGCCGGGCTTGTTGGCGAGGACGGGGAGATAATGCCAGGGATCGTAGATCGTCCGGTCGCGGCCAAAGTACCGGGCATGCTCGGCGATAACCTCATCGCCGAGGCGGACGACAATCCGATCGGCATAGGCACGGACCTGGACGGCACGCCGCGCGGCCTTGGCCATGACGGAATAGCGGTTGCGGTCGAAGCTGATCAGGCAGGTGCCGGTCACGGCATGGGCTGTCTCGTGGAAGCCGTCGAACGACGACAGCATCGGCTGCAGGGCTGGCCGCTCGAGATCCAGCGCCTCGGCCACGGTCAGCTCCTTCTGCTCGGGATGCGGATGCAACGATGCCCAGCGCAGGCACTCGGCTGCCAGCCACCCGTTGAGTTCCTCGATGCTGGCAAAGCGCAGGCGGGGCTGGAAGAAGCGCCCCCGGATGGTCTGGACCTGATTCTCGACCTGACCCTTCTCCCATCCCGCCGCCGGCGAGCACGCCGTTGGCTCGACCATGTAATGGTCGGCCATGACCAGGAACCGGCGGTTGAACACCCGCTCCTTGCCCACGAAGACTGCGGCTACGGCGGTCTTCATGTTGTCATAGATCCCCCGCAGCGGAACGCCGCCGAAGAAGGCGAAGCCCCGGGCATGGGCATCGAACACCATCTCCTGCGTCTCGCGGGGATAGGCCCTGACATAGATCGCCCGCGACGCGCAAAGCCGCATATGGGCCACCTTCACGCGCATCGGCTTGCCGGCGATCTCCACATCCTCGTGGCTCCAGTCGAACTGGTAGGCCTCGCCAGGCTGGAACAGCAGCGGAATGAAGGCCGGGGTGCCGTCACCCGCATCCTTGCGCCGGGCTTCGACCCAGCGTCGTGCGTAGCGCCGGACCGCATCGTAGGATCCCTCGAACCCCTCACGGCACAGCAGATCATGGATCCGCGTCATCCGCAGCCGGTCACGCCGGTGCCGGGCCTCGTTCTCCGTCAGCAGCGTATCGAGGCGCTCCTGGAACGGCCCAAGCCGGGGCAACGGCTGTACCGTGCGGTGGTAATCGAACGCGCCTTCCGGCGCACGGATCGCCTTGCGCACCACCTTGCGCGACAACCGCAGATCCCGCGCAATCGCCTTGATAGCCTTACCGTTCGCGTGCTCGCGCCGGATCCGAACGACTGTCTCCACTATCAACATCCCGATCTCGCCACCTGGAAAACCAGGCAGCCCGCTACACCATCGGAATGAGGGGTCCCTTTTAGACGCCGATCACCCCGCTAACAGGGTCCCTTTTGCACGCCGGTCCACA
>NZ_MEFH01000015.1:0-65045 GCF_001725095.1 Sphingopyxis sp. SCN 67-31
GGGGGCCGTTCTTTCTTTCGGCGCCGCAAGAAGAAGGACGGTGCTTCGACAAGCTCAGCACGAACGGCAGAAAGGGTGATGCAGATTTAACGCACGATTCTCTAGAACACCGCTTTCGCCGCATCGCCGTCGTTCGCCCGCGCAGGCGTCGCGATTGTTGATCCGAAAGGCGGCCTGCATCAGGATCGTTGCATTCAGCGCAACATCATGCATCAGCCCTTGGCATTGTCTTGGCCGCGACAGGCCCTAGACTTCGCTGGTTCCGGGCGGTTCCGGACGGATCGCGGAATCCCTATGCCTATCGACACCCTTCGCCGTATCGCCCGGTATCTGACCGGTCTTGCAGCCGCCGTCCTCGTCACGGCTCCCGCCGTCGCCCAGTCGCCGGCGCCCGATGTCGTCGCGCTGGTCGGCGGCGCGGTGGTCGACGTCGAAAACGGCCGCGTCATCGAGGACGCCGTCGTCGTCATCGAGGGCGAGCGGATCGTTCAGCTCGGCCCACGCGGCCGCCTCCAGCCCCCGCCGGGCGCGCGCATCGTCCCCGTCGACGGGCGCTGGCTGATCCCCGGCCTCATGAACATGCACGTGCATTTCGGCCTGAAGCTTCCCGGCACCGCCGGGGCCGAGTTGCAGAACGAGACCGACGCGCAACAGGCGCTGCGCATGGCGCACAACGCGCGCCTGTCGCTGCGCGCCGGCGTCACCTCGGTTCGTCTGGTGTCCGAGATCCACGGCAATGATTTCGCGCTTCGCCGCGCCATCGACCGGGGCGAGGCCGTCGGGCCGCGCATCGAAACGGCCGGCGAACTGATCGTGCCCACCGGCGGGCACGGCTTCCTTGAGGTCGACGGTCCCTACGCCTTCGCGCAGGCGGCGCGCCGGCAGATCAGCCAGGGTGCCTCGTGGATCAAGATCGCCATTTCGGGCGGCATCTCCGACACGCACGGCGCCATCGCCGCCGCCCCGATGACCAACGATGAATTGTCGGTCCTCATCGACGTGGCCCACCGCAACGGCGTGCGCGTCACCGCGCACAACGGTTCGCCCGAGGCGGCGATGCAGGCCTTGACCTACGGCATCGACGGTTTCGAGCACGGCTATCACCTGACCGAGCCGGTGCTGCGCCGCATGGCGAAGGACAAGGTGTGGCTGGTGCCGACGATCGTGGTCAGCCAGCCGGGCGCGCGCACCTTCTATCAGCGCATCGGGTCGCCGGACTGGTATCTGCAGCGGGTGGACAGCGTCGGCCGCGACCATTGGGCGATGCTGCAGTCCGCGATCCGCCTCGGCGTGCCGATCGCGCTGGGCACCGACCAGTTTCCCTTCGAGGACAATGAGGGCACGACCGCCACCGTGCGCGAGGCGGAGCTTTACGTCGACGCGGGGATGACCCCGCTCCAGGCGCTGCAGGCGGCGACGATCCAGCCGGCCCGCATGATGCGCCGCGACACCGACATCGGCAGCATCGCCGTGGGCAAATATGCCGACATCGTGCTCGTCGATGCCGACCCGACCCGCGATATCCGCGCCTTGCGCTCGATCGCCTTCGTCATGAAGGGCGGACAGGTCGTGCGCGACGACCATGGCCTTTCGGGCCAGGTCCGGTGATCCGGGCGGCGTGACTCCATGACGCTCCGATCCCTGCTGTCGCCGACCCACCGGCGCTACGCGCACCGCTGGCTCCTGCTGATTCCCTTCATCTGGCAGGTCGGCGGGACCCCGCTGGTCAACACCGCCGCCGTTCGCGTCTTTTCGCTGCCGCTGCCGATGCTGTGGCAGATGTGCGGGATTCTGGTGGCGAGCGCCACCATCGGCTTCGTCTTCGTGCGCGACGAGCGCATCGAGGCGAATGACGAGCCGGATTCCTTCCCCGAACCTTCCGACGAGGCGAAGCCCTCGTGATCCTCGGCCTGACCATCGCCATCGTTCTCGGCACCATGCTGGGGGCGCTGTTCTACGGCTATCGCAAGACCCGCGCCCGGACGGTCGCCGAATGGGCGGTCGGGGGGCGCCGGTTCGGCACCCTGATCTTCTGGTTCCTGAACGCGGGCGAGATATACACGACCTTCGCCGTTCTCGGGATTTCGGGCTATGCCTGGGCCTATGGCGCGCCCGCCTATCTGGCCTTCACCTCGGTGTCGCTGGCCGCGACGCTCGGCTATTGGCTGATGCCGCGCATCTGGCAGGCCGGGCGCGAAGGGGGATTCATCACGCAGGCGGATTTCTTCGCCGCCCGCTATGATGCGACCTGGCTCGGTTGCCTGGTGGGACTGGCCGGGATCGCGGCCATCGTGGTCTATGTGCAGATCCAGATCACGGCGCTCAGCCTGATCCTTCGCCTCACGCTGGGCACCGGCGTGTCGCCGACCATGTCGGCGGTCCTCGCCGCCGTCATCATGCTGGCCTTCGTCTATGTGGCCGGCCTGCGGTCGGCCGCCTTTGCGGCGGGGGTGAAGGACATATTGATGATCGTGCTGGTGGTGGGCCTCAGTGCGACCGTCGCCGGCAAGGTCGGGGCGTCGTCGATCCTCGACGTGTTCGACCGCGTGCAGGATCAATATCCGGGGATCGGCGTCTTTCCGGGGCTGGTTCCGGAGGCAGGCCTGTCGGTCACCTGGATGATGACCGCCGCGGTGAACGTGGCGCTGGGCACGTGGATATTCCCGCACATGTTCCAGCTCTGCTACGCGGCCGGCAGCCGCAAGGCGATCCGCCGTAACGCCGTCTGGCAGCCGCTCTATTCGCTGTCCTTCTTCTTCATCATCCTGCTCGGCTTCGGCGCCCTGCTGGCGGGCGTGTCCCCGCCGGACAACGACATCAACGCCGCGCTGCTGCAATTCGTGTCGGATTCCTATCCGGGCTGGATGATCGGGCTGCTGGCCGGAACCGCCTGCCTCCTCGCGCTCGTGCCCGGCTCGGTGCTGCTGCTCACGGCCGGCTCGATCTTCAGCCGCAACGTCGTCATGCCGTTGAAACCGGACCTGAGCGACCGCGCGACCCTGCTGCTGTCCCGGCTGTCGATGGTGGCCTTCGCGGTGATCGCGGTATGGCTGACGCTCGGCGCCACGGCCTCGCTGGTGGAGATCGGCCTGTCGGCCTATGCGGCGATCGGCATGCTGACGCCGGGGGTGTTCCTCGCCTTCCTGTGGCCCCGCGCCAATGCGCTCGGCGTCGCCACGGGCATCGGCGCGGGCTATCTGGCCCTGCTGCTGCCGGCGGCGCGGGACATGTGGGCCGTGGCCCTGCCGGATTGGGACATCGGCCTCGTGGCGATGGGGGTCAACTTCATCGTCGCGGTGATCGCGATCCTGCTCACCACGCGCGCCTCTCCGGCCGTCGCCGCGGCCGCGTGACGGCGATCACGCCGCGGCGGGACCGTCGCTTTCGCTCCATCCCTTGAGCCGCGCCTCGAAGGCCGCCATCAGGCGGGCCGGGGCGCCGTCCAGCTGGCGTCCCAGCCGGTGGATCAGGCTGACCGAGGTATGTTCGAGGTCGGCCTCGTAGATGGGCCGGGCGACGAGCCGGCCGTCTTCCAGTTCGGCGGCTGCGGCGATGCGCGGAAGGATGGTCACCATCCGCCCGGCGCGCGCGGCTTCGCGCATCACATAGATCGAACTGGTAGTGAGCACCGGTTCCAGCCAGACCTGCTCGCGGCGCTCCGCCTCGCGCAATATCTGGTGCAGCCGCAGGTTGGCGTCGGGCAGGCACAGGTCATAGGTGCTCAGGTCCTCCAGCGACAGCGACTTGCGCTTCGCCGCCGGGTGATCGGGCGCACAGATGACCATCAGCGGCTGGGCGACCGTCGCGCGGACCCGGATCTTGGGCTCGGTGCAATCGTTGAAGATCAGGCCGAAATGGGCGTCGTCCTCCAGAACCGCATGCACGATCTCGGATGTCGGCAGGACCGACGCGGTCACGGCGATGCCGGGATGCTGACCCTGGAAATCCTCCAGCACCTTGGAAAAGAATCCGCCCAGGAATCCCTCGCCGATGGCGATGCTGACCTTGCCCGCCTTCAACTGCCGATGCTCGTGCAGGCGGTTCATGAAGGCTTCTTCGTTGGCGATGCAGCCCTGATAATATTCATAGGCCAGGCGCCCGGCCTCGGTCATGCGGATGGCGCGCCGGCCGCGTTCGATCAGCGCCACGCCCATCGTTTTCTCCAGCTGCGCGATCTGGCGGCTGATCGATGAAACCGCCACGCCGATCTTGTCGCTGGCCAGTCGCATCGAACCCAGGCTGGCGGCTTCGTAAAAATAATAGAGAGCGTTTCCGTGCATGGCGGCCACATTATCGATCCTTGCGTTGAACGCAATGATTTCGGCCAATCATCCCGCCTTGCGGGACAGGGAAAAATGCAGGACAGGGGGCGCCATTTACGACTATGCCTAATTTCGAGGTGCTTGTGGCAACCAAGAGAACGCGCGTCGGGTGGCGCGGCTATATCCCGGCGATCACCACCCCTTTCGATGCCCAGGGTGACATGGACCCGCGCGGTCTCGGCCTGTTGGTGGAATGGCTTCATGCAGAGGGGATGCATGGGCTGGTGGTGGCGGGCACGACCGGCGAATGGACCAGCCTCAGCCCCCGGGAACGCAAGGCGCTGATCGCCGCGGTCGGCGCGCAGATGGCGGGCAAGCTGCCGCTGATCGCCGGATGCACGGCCTTCACGGCGGCCGAGGTGCTGGAATTCGCCGCCGAGGCGGCGGTTTCGGGCTTCGAGGGGATTCTCGTGACCCCGCCGCCCTACATCCGTCCTTCGGATGACGAGATTCATGCCTTTTACAAGATGGTGTCGGATGCCAGTCCGCTGCCGATCTGCGTCTACAACTGGCCTCCGGGCACCGGGGTGGACATGTCGATCCCGCTGCTGGAACGCCTCGCCGATATCGAGAATGTCGTCGCCATCAAGCAGTCGACCGGCGACCTGCGCCGTTTCGTGCAGACCTATTTCGGGCTCAGCGATCGGGTGCACGTCTTCGGCCACAGCATGGACGATTGCGGCCTCGCCCTGTTGAAGGGCGCGGGCGGCGATGGCACCATGGGGGCGGGCGGCGTGCTTGGCCGCGCGCAACCCGACTTCTACAATCATGTGTGGGCCGGCGATTTCGAGGCGGCCCGCGCATGCGGACGGCAGGACCGGGTCATCATGGACGAATGGTATACCAAGGATCTGGTCGGGCGCTTCGGTTCGGGGCCCGCGATTCTGAAGGCCGCGCTGAACATCCAGGGGCTGCCCGGCGGTCATGTGCGCCGTCCGCTGCTCGACGTGTCCGCCCCCGACCTCGATCGCATCCGCGCCACCTTGACCGCATTGGGACGCGTCTAGCCGAAATGGACGGCGTCGATGTCCTGGTGATCGGCGCTGGGCTGGTGGGATGTGCCGCCGCCTGTCGGCTGGTCCAGGCGGGGGCGCGGGTCGAAATCCTCGAAGCGGCGCGTCCCAACGCCGGCGCCTCGGGCGCCAACGCCGGTTCGCTGCATTTCCAGCTCGAGCGCCGCTTTCTCGAAAATGGCGAGGCGCTCGCCGATCAGGCGGCCTCGATCCTGGGCCTCAACCTGCTGGCGATCGAGGAATGGCGCGGGCTGGCCGACGAGCTGGGCCCCGACATCCGCGTCCATATGCGCGGCGGCCTGATGGTGGCCGAAACCGCGGACGAGGTCGCCATTCTCGAACGCAAGGTGGCGCGGGAGGTTCAGGGCGGCCTCGCGTCGCGGATGATCGACGGCGACGCGGCGCGCGCGCTGGCGCCCGGCCTGTCGGAAACGGTCGTGGCCGCCAGCCACCTGGAGGCGGAGGGGCACGCCGACCCCAAGGCGCTGACGCTGGCGTTCGCCGCCGCCGCCGCCGCGCGGGGCGTCCGGCTGCGCCGGCGGTGCCGCGTCGTCGCGGCGCGGCCGGTGCGGGGCGGCTATCGGCTCACCGTCGAAACGCCCGACGGTCCGGAGGATCTTACGGCGCCGAAGATACTGATCGCGGCGGGCGCGTGGAGCGCGCGGATCGGCGAATTGTTCAACCTGCACCTGCCGCTCTACCCCGTCGCGCTGCTGATGAGCGCGACCGAGCGGACGGCTCCGCTGCTCGATCCGCTGATCCAGCATGTCGGGCAGCGGCTGTCCATGAAGCAGGCGCATGCGGGGAATGTGCTGATCGGCGGCGGCTGGCCGTCGCGGATGCGGCTCGACGCCGCCGGCCGCTTCGATCTCGACCGGCCCGCGGAGATGCTGGCCTCGTCGCTGAGGGGCAATCTGGCCGTGGCGGCGCGGGTGTTCCCGCGCGTCGCCGAGCTGAACCTGATCCGCAGCTGGACCGGGATCACGGCGATCACCGCCGACCAGCTGCCCCTGGTCGGAGCGATTCCGCAGGCGCCGGGCGTTTTCGTGGCGGCGGGCGGTTCGGCCTTCACGCTCGGCCCCACCTTCGCGCGCCTGCTCGCACGGCGCATCCTCGACGAGCCCGAGGAGCGGCTGGAGATATTCTCGCCCGCGCGCTTCGGCCATCTCAACAGCTTCATGGGGGCGGCGGGTGCGTAGCGACGGCGATGTGCGGCGCGGGGCGCCCCTGACCCTGCTGGTCGACGGACAGGCGGTCGCGGCTTTCGAAGGCGAGACGATCGCGACCGCCATGCTGGCCCGCGACCTTCTGGCCTTTCGCCTTGATCGCGGTGGCAGGCCGCGGGGCCTGTTCTGCAACATGGACGTCTGCGGCGAATGCCTCGTCACGGTGGCGCGCGGAAGCGCGTCGCCGCGCCGGCTGCGCGCCTGCCTGACCCCGGCGGCCGACGGCATGATCGTCACCACGCGCCCGGACGAACGGCGATGAACGACGACGCTCGCCCCGACTATGACCTCGCGGTCGTCGGCGCAGGCCCCGCCGGGCAGGCCGCCTGTCTGGCGCTGCCCGACGGCCCGCGCATCGTCGTGATCGACGAGCAGCTTCGGCCGGGCGGCCAGATCCTGCGCCAGCCGCCCCGTGCCTTTTCCGTGCGCGGCTGGCTGGAGGGCGCCGAATACCGCCGCCTCAAGGCCCGGTTGGCGGCCTTCGAATCGCTGGAGTCGGTCGAATGGCGCGGCGGCTGCTCGGTGCTGGGCGCGCGCGAAGCGGGGGAGGGGTGGCGCCTCGCCCTTTCGGACGGCGGCGGCGTGCGGGAGGTCACCGCCCGGCGCGTCCTGATCGCCACCGGCTGTTACGACATGGCCGTGCCCCTGCCGGGCTGGACGCTGCCGGGGGCGATGAGCGCGGGGGGCGTGCAGGCTTTCGTGAAGAGCCAGATGCTGGCACCCGGGCACCGCATCGCCTTTGCCGGATCGCACCCCCTGCAACTGCTGGCGGCCGATCAGCTGCGCAAGGCCGGCGGAACGGTGGCGGCGGTCGCGTTCAGCCAGCCTTTCCGGCGCTTCGTCCTGAAGGCGCTGGGGCGGCCCTGGACGGCGCTGACGAACCTGCCGCGCCTGATGTCGGTCCTGCTGATGGGATGGCGGCTGCGCGCGGCGGGCGTGCCGATCCATTTCGGCCGCGCGCCGACGGCCGTCGAGGGCCGCGACCGGGTGCAGGGCCTGCGCCTCGAGGACGGAGCGGTCGTGGCGTGCGACGCGGCGGCCTTCTGCTTCGGTTTCCTGCCGCAGTCGGACCTGCCGCGGGCGATGGGGCTGGCGGTCCGTCCGGCACGGCCGGGCGGCTGGAAGGCGTGCCATGACGCATGGATGCGGGCCTCGCGCCCCGGCGCCTATGTCGCCGGAGAGACGACGGGGGTGAAAGGCGCCGATGCCGCCGCGGCCGAAGGCGCGCTGGCCGGCCTCGCCGTCGCCGTGGACATGGGCGTCCTGCCCCTGCGCGAGGCCGTCCGCAGGGCGGCGCCGGTGCGGCGTGCCCGCGCCCGCGCGCTGCGCTTCGCCGCGCTGCTGGAGGCGGTCGCGGACCCCGGGCCGCTGCCCGACCGGGACCTGCCCGCCGACACCATCGTCTGCCGCTGCGAAGACGTGACGATGGGCGACATGCGCGCGGCGCTCGCCATCGGCGCCGACGCCGGCGGCGTCAAGCTGGCGACCCGCTGCGGCATGGGGGTGTGTCAGGGCCGCAATTGCGAACATGGCCTGCTGGCGCTGCTCGGCGACGTGTCGACCGAACCCCATGGATTCACGCCGCGATTCCCGGCGCGCCCGATCCGGATAGGCGATCTGCTCGCCGAAGATTGATTGCGTCCAGCGCAACGAACTTTGCAAAACCTGTCATTGTTCGCGACAAAGGGCGGACATAAAACCTGTCTCATTCAATGACGCAAAGGCGCGTTGCGAGAAGGGGAGAGGGTGGCGGAGATGGTGAAACAGGCGCGCAAGCCGTCTTTCCTGGTCGTCGATCATGTTTCGCGCACGGTGCCCGATCTGGTTCGCGCGCTGGCTTTCTATTGCGATGTGCTGGGGGGCCGCGAGCTCTATCGCATGGGCCCGATGGACGCGGCCGACATTCCGGTCGGCACCGATGGGCGCGACTGGATGGAATCGCATGTCGGCGTGGCGGGTGCCAGCCTGACCCTGGCGATGATCGAGTTCGACGGCGGCGCCCGTATCCAGCTCGTCCAGTACGACAAGCCTTCGGACCGCAGCGCTTCGCCGCCGCGCAATTGCGACCTCGGCGGGCATCATCTGGCGTTCCGCGTCGACGACGTCGAGGCGGCGGCGGCCTGGCTCGCGGAGCATGGATGCACGCCGATGGACGTGATCGAAATCGACGCCGGCCCGCTGGCCGGAAAGAAGAACCTCTACATCCTCGATCCGTTCGGGCTCCAGCTCGAACTGGTGGACTGAACCGGGATCCGCATCATGGGCAGCACGAAGATCAATCCGCCGAACCTTTACAAGAGCACGCCGTTCGGCTTTTCCCACGCCGCCGTTCAGGACAGCGGCCGGGTCCTGCATCTGGCCGGGCAGGTCGCATGGGACGCGCAGTGCAACGTGATCGGCGAGGGCGACCTTGCCGTTCAGGTCGAGGCCGCGCTCGCCAACCTCACGGCGGTGCTGGAGCATATGAAGCTGACGCCCGCCGACCTCGTTCGCCTGCGCACCTACATCGTCGACAACGATCCCGAAAAGCTGGGCGTGGTGGTCGCCGCGATTCAGCGCTTCTACGGGGGAGCGACCCCGGCGCCGAATACCGTCGTCGGCGTTCAATCGCTCGCCCTTCCCGATTTTCTCGTCGAGATCGAGGCCACCGCGCAACTCGACGCCTGACGTTCCGTCCAACGCGTCGAAAGAACGCGATTATCCTTCAACATCGAGTCCATGGAGCTTCCTCTTGACCTTTAGCATCACCCGTGAACGCCTTCTGGCGTCAACCATGATCGGCGGCTTCGCGGCCCTCGTTCTCGCCGCGGCGCCGGCGGCTGCTCAGGATGGCGCGACCGCCGCCGCGCAAGCCGCCCCGTCCGAAGACATCGTCGTCACCGGTTCGCGCATCGTCCGCAAGGACTACAGCTCGACCAGCCCCATCGTGACGGTGGGGCAGTCCGACCTGCAGGCGACCGGCTCGGTCACGGCAGAGACGCTGATGAACGACATGCCGCAGTTCATGCCCGGCACCAGCAATGGTTCGGTGAACCCCGGCAACGGCGGTCAGGCGAACCTGAACCTGCGCGGCCTGGGCAGCAACCGGACGCTGGTGCTGATGAACGGCCGCCGCATCGTGCCGTCGAACGCCAACGGCACCGTCGACATCAACCTGATCCCGTCGGCCCTGATCCGCAACGTGGAGGTCATCTCGGGCGGCGCGTCGGCGACCTACGGTTCCGACGCTCTCGCGGGTGTGGCGAACTTCATCCTCAACGACAATTTCTCGGGCGTTCAGCTCGACGCCCAATATGGCGTGACCGAACAGGGCGACGGCGCGACGCAGAGCTACACCATGACGATCGGCGGCCGATTCGACGACGGGCGCGGCCACGCGGTCTTGTCGGTCGGTCGCTCGACGCGCGAAGCGATCATGAGCAGCGCGCGCGGCTTTTCCGCGGTTTCGGGCCGCAACAGCGTGTCGCCGCTGGGCGTGACCACCTTCGACTCGACCAATCTGCCCAGCCAGGCTTTCATCAACAATTATCTGGGCTGCACCAACTGCGTCACGCCGACGGGCGAGTTCGGCTACAATACCGACGGCTCGCTGTTCAGCCATGTCGGCGCCTATAATTTCAAGAGCCCCGGCGGCCCCGAGTGGGACGCCTATCATCAACCCGGCGTGGCCTGGGCCTATAACACCGGCGCGACCGGCATGCTCAGCATTCCGCTGGAGCGTTGGAACGCTTTCGCGGCGGCGCGTTACGAACTGGCCGATTCCATCGAGCTCTACAGCAACGTCCTGTTCACCCAATATAGCGCGGACACCATCCTGTCGCCGACGCCCATGCCGGGACCGTCGCCGACCTACGGCTTCCGCGTGCCGTCGACCAATCCGTTCATCACCGCGGACCTGCGGGAATTTCTGGATGCCCGTCCCGATCCGACGGCGTCGTTCGGCCTGAACAAGCGCTTCAACGCGATCGGCGGCCGTCTGGCCCGCGACAGCACCACGGTCTTTCAGGTCACGGCCGGCTTGCGCGGCGATCTGCCGTTCGGCGACTGGCGCTACGACCTCAGCGGCCAGTACGGCCGCGTCGACAACTCGTCCGAACAGTCGGGCAACGTCTCCCGTTCGGCCGTCCAGCGCCTGCTCGACGACCCGACCGGCGGCGCCAGCCTGTGCGAAGGCGGCTTCAACCCGTTCGGCCTGACGACCCTGTCGAAAAGCTGCATCGCCTACATCAACCGCAACAGCAAGAACTCGACCCTCAGCGAGCAGACCATCTTCGAAGGCACCGTCCAGGGCGGCCTGTTCCAGCTCCCCGCGGGTCAGGTCCGCGTCGCGCTCGGTGCGCAGTATCGCGAGGACAGCTTTGCATTCCGTCCGGACTCCGGCCTGTCGCAGAGCAATCCGATCGTTCCCCACCTCGGGGCCGACGGCCTGCCCGACGGCGGCCGGATCGGCGGCGTCGAGGTGGCGGGCTTCAACCCGGTTCAGCCGCTGACCGGCTCGACCAACTCCACCGAATTCTTCGTCGAGGCGCTGATCCCGGTGGTGACCGACCTGCCACTCATCAAGCGGCTGGAACTGACCCTCGGCTATCGTTACTCCGACTACAGCACCATCGGCGGCGTTCAGGCCTACAAGGCCGATGTGGACTGGACGGTGTTCGACAGCCTGCGGGTGCGTGGCGGCATTCAGCGCGCCGTGCGCGCGCCCTCGATCGGCGAACTCTACGGCAATCGCGACATCAGCTCGCCCCAGATCGGCGGGCCGGTGAACGCGCAGGGCGCTCCGGTCTTCGGCGGCGACCCGTGCGATATTCGCGGCGCCTATCGCAACGGTCCGGATGCGGCTCAGGTGCGCCAGCTCTGCCTCGCTCAGGGCCTGTCGGCCGCTGCGGTGGACAGCTATGTCTTCAACAGCACGCAGATTCAGGGCTTCGTCGGCGGCAACGTCAATCTGAAGGAGGAAACGGCCGATACCTGGACGGTCGGTGCCGTCTATCGCCCCAACTTCGGCAGCGCGCTGTTCTCCCGTCTTTCGGCTTCGATCGACTATTACAGCATCAAGATCACCGACGTGGTCGGCAGCATCACCGCGACGAACCAGCTTCAGGGCTGTTTCAACGCCACGGGTGTGACCAATCCGACCTATGACGTCAACAATGGCTATTGCCAGCTGTTCGAGCGCGATCCGCTGACCGGAAACGTGATCAACAGCCTGGGCCTCCAGCAGAATCTGGCGACCCTGAAGACGTCGGGCATCGATCTGCAGGTCGACTGGAGCTTCGATCTCGCCGATGCCGGTCTGGGCAATCTGGGCTCGCTGAACCTCAACTATGTGGTCGGCTGGCTGCGCGCCTGGCAGCGTCAGGACGCGGCGGGCGGACCGTTCAACGAGCGGGCTGGCACCATCGACTCGACCAACGGCTTCACCTTCCCGAAGTGGAAGATGCTGGGTTCGGTCAACTACAGCAACGGCCCGTTCGGTCTTGGCCTGCGCTGGCGCCGGGTCGGCAAGATGGACATCTACAACACCGCCAACAGCCTGCCTGCGATCAACTATTTCGATCTGCTCACCAGCTGGAACGTCAGCGACAGCTTCGTGCTGCGCATGGGGGTCAACAACCTGACGGACAAGGCGCCGCGCACCTGGACGCCGGGCATCCAGTCCAACACCGATCCGTCGACCTATGACATCCTGGGTCGCCGCTTCTTCGTTGGCGTGACGAGTCGCTTCTGATCCGCTCGGGGCGGCGACAGGTCTTTTTGTCCCGAGGGCCTGTCGCCGCTTCACCATGGATGGCTATGGTGGGGTGACGATATGGGCGCACGGTTCGCCCATCTGGATAAACCGCGCGGCCTTCGGGCGGGCGAACAAGGAACGAGGACGGACGATGAAAAGACGTGAACTCTTTGCGGGAGCCGCCGGCGTAGCCTCTCTGGCCCTGATTTCCCGGTCGCCGGTCGCGGCGGCGCTTGGTCAGCCGGCCGCGCGGGAACGCTTCGCCCAGCTGGTCCGCGACAGTCAGCAGGCCGACGATCTCCTCAACCCCATGCGCCTTGCCCGCCGCGGCAAGCGCCCGCTGGGGCCGGTGTTCGTCGATCCGCAGGGGGAGGCCTATGCCACCGGGCTCGAAGCGAACAAGCGCGCCGAACTCGCCGGCCTCGCCCGGATCGACCGGGCGGCGCTGCCGGAGGGCGACCAGATCGCCTATGACGTGTTCCGCTATCAGGCCGAAAAGGCGGTCGGGGAGTTCGACAGCGGCGTCAACGCCATCCGGCGCAAGGCGCCCCTGAACGCCTCCTTCGGGCTGCATGTGGAGTTTCCGGACTATATGTCGGCCAGCGTGTCGCTGGCGAGCGTCGAGGATTACGAGATCGCGCTGGAACAGCTCGACGGCTTCACGGGGTTCATGAACGACACGGTCGCGCGCCTGCGTCAGGGCATGGCCGACGGCTATCACCAGCCGAAGGTCGTGGTGAACAATGTGCTGAAGCAGGTGGAGGCGTTCCTGGCGCTGCCGGTCGAGCAGAACCCGCTCTATTCGCCCGTCACCCGCTTTCCCGAAGCGATCGCGGCCGCGGACCGCGCGCGTCTGGAGGCCGCCTATCGCAAGGCGGTCGAGACGCGCGCCTATCCGGCCTATGACCGGTGGCGCACCTTCCTGCGCAACGACTATCTGCCCACCGCCGCCGACGGCGCGGGCCTGTGGTCGATGAAGGACGGCGACCGGGTCTATGCGGCCGATCTGGTGCGGCACACCACCACGACGATGAGCGCGGAGGAGATCCACCGCGTCGGCCTGTCCGAGGTGGCGCGCATCCTCGAAGAGATGGAGGGCGCGCGTCAGGCCGCCGGCTTCACCGGCGATCTTCACGCCTTTTTCGAACATATCCGTACCGAGCCCCGTTTTTATTACACCAAACCTCAAGACCTTATCGACCATTTCGAGAGGATCGAAGCAAAAGTCTGGCAAAAAATCCCCACCCTCTTCTCACGGCGCCCGCGCGCCGAGTTCGAGGTGCGTCCGCTGCCGGCGCTGGGGGATCAGCGCGGCACGGGCTATTACCGCTCCGGCCCGCCCGACGCGTCCGAGCCGGGCGTGCTCTATTTCAACATGGCGATGCTCAACACGCGGCCGATCCCGACGCTGGAAACGCTCCAGCTCCACGAGGGCGTGCCCGGCCACCATTATCAGTCGTCGCTGGTGCAGGAGGATGAAAGCCTGCCCGACATGTTGCGTTTCCGGCTGGCGCCGGCGACGGCCTACACCGAGGGGTGGGGGTTGTACGCGGAGTCGCTCGGCAAGGATCTGGGCCTGTTCACCGATCCCTATCAGTGGTTCGGCCATCTCGACATGGAGATGCTGCGCGCCGTGCGTCTGGTGGTCGACACCGGCCTGCACGCCCTTCGCTGGGAGCGGCAGCAGGCGATCGATTATATGATGGCGAACACTTCCATGGCGCCGCGCGACGTGGTTGTCGAGATCGACCGCTACATTACCAACGCCGGGCAGGCGAGCGCCTACAAGGTCGGCGAGTTGAAGATTCAGGAACTGCGGCGCCGCTCGACCGAGAAGCTGGGCAACCGCTTTGACATCCGCCACTTCCACGACCAGGTGCTCGATACCGGCGCCTTGCCGCTCGACGTGCTGGAAGCCAAGGTCGACCGCTGGCTGGCATCGGCTTGAGGGTCGCCACCGGCCGGAGATGGGAATGAACAGAAGGCAGATGCTTCTGGGCGCCGCCGCCGGCGTCGCGATGATCGGGACGGGCGCGGGACCCCTGTTCGCGAGCGAAGGCGCCGACGCCCGGTTGAAAGCTCTGCTCGAGCGTCACGCGAACGCCTTGCGCCGGTTCGGCGCGGAGCCGGGCAATCCGGTCGGAGATCGGTCGCTGGCCGGTCGTGCGAGGGCGCATGCGGAGAATGCGGTCCGCATGAAGGAATTGGCCGGGATCGGCCACGGCGCGCTGTCACCCGCCGCACGGATCGACCACGATACGGCAGCCTTCGTCTACGGGGTTCTCGACGACCAGTTGGCACGGCCGGGAACGGTCGACCTCGACCTGCGTCCCAGCCCTTATGTGGTCAGCCAGATGAACGGCGCCTATTACTGGCTGCCGTCCAGGCTCGGCACGGGTGGGGCCAGTCCCGAAGCGGAAGATCGCCGCGCCTATCTCGACAATATCGAGGCCTTGGCCCAAGGCATCGACGAGGAAAGCGAGCGTATCGCACACGATGCCGGGCGGGGCGTTGTTCCGCCCGATTTTATCCTTGACGCGACCTTGTCCCAACTGCGTGCGTTGCGGGACAGCGCGCCCGCGGCCAATCCTCTTCTGGCGCCCGCTATCACGGCGTCGGGCACGGTCGGTGCGCAGGCGACCGAGCGCTTCAACCGCCTGATGAGGCCGGCACTCGACAGGCAGGCTCAGGCGCTCCAAGCACTGATGCCCCGCGCTTCCTCGAAGGGGGGGGTCTGGGCTCAACCCGACGGCGAGGCGACCTATGCCTCCTCGCTCCGCGCCAACACCACTGCCAATATCGGGCCGGGCGATCTGCACCGCATGGGGCAGGATTGGGTGCGGGAACTGAGCGCTGAGATCGATCACGATCTGCGTGCCCTGAATCTGACCCGCGGCTCGGTCGGCGAGCGCATTGCGGCGCTGAATACGGATGCCCGCTTCATCCAGCCGGACACCGACGCGGGCCGGGCCGAAGTCCATCGCCAGGCCAAGGCTTATCTGGTCGCTGCGCGGGGCCGCGCCGCCCGCGCCTTCAACCATTTCGTGGACGACCCCGTCGAGGTCCGGCGCATGCCGCTGACCAGCGAGGACAGTTCGCCCATCGCCTTCTACAACGGCCCGCGAGATGGCACTTCCGGCGCGGTCCTACTCAACCTCAAGAAGCCCAGCGACCTGCCGTCATGGCGCCTGCCGACGCTGGTCCACCATGAAGGCGTGCCAGGTCA
Organism: Sphingopyxis sp. SCN 67-31; assembly: GCF_001725095.1. Lineage (NCBI taxonomy): Bacteria > Pseudomonadati > Pseudomonadota > Alphaproteobacteria > Sphingomonadales > Sphingopyxidaceae > Sphingopyxis > Sphingopyxis sp. SCN 67-31. Next base: position 15,522 of record NZ_MEFH01000015.1, read on the forward strand.
TCACATCCAGGCGGCGGTGCTGAGGGACACGGGCGGCCTTTCGCTTTTCCGGCGCACGGTGCGTTTCTCGGCCTGGACCGAAGGATGGGCGCTCTACGCCGAGGCACTGGCGGACGAGATCGGCGCTTATGCGGACGATCCCCTCGGGCGGATTGGCTATCTGCAGGCCCAGCTCTGGCGCGCGGGGCGCGTGGTTGTCGATACCGGTATCCATCACGAGCGCTGGACCCGCGAACAGGCTATCGCCTTCATGGTCGATACGGTCGGCGAATTGCCCGGGCCTACCGCGCGCGAGGTGGATCGCTATTGTGTCTACCCAGGGCAGGCTTGCTGCTTCATGGTCGGCAAGCAGCAGATTCGCGCCTCGCGCGAGGCAGCGCGACATGCCATGGGGCCGCGCTTCTCCCTTGGCGACTATAATGATCTTATCCTGCGGTCCGGCTCTCTGCCGATGGAGGTTCTGGACGCCCTGGTGCAACAATGGAGCGCTACCTGATGCGTCGTCGAGATCTTCTGACCGGCGCGGCTGCGCTGGGCGCCACCCTTTCTCTCACCGGCTGCGCCTCCGCAGGCCGTGCGGTGGGAACGTCCGCCGATGTCCGTCTCGCCGCCATGCTCGAGCGGCATGCCCAGGCCTTGCGGGACGAAGAGAGCGGACCGGACAGGCTGGGCGATTATTCCCTCGCGGCGCGTGCGCGGGCACGCCAGACCAATGCGGCGCGCCTGGCCGAACTGAACGGCGTCGATCGCTCCGCCCTCTCGCCCGCGGCCGCGCTGGACTATGACACCGCGCGCTTTGTCTATGGAGCTATGGACGATCAATATGGGCGCTACGGTTTCTCGGACATCAATCTGCGCCCCAGCCCCTATGTCGTCAGCCAGATGAACGGTGCCTATTATTGGTTGCCGGACGGCATCGCCGGTCGCTCCCCCCTGGCGAACGAAGCGGATGCTGAGCGGTATCTCGACAAGCTGCGGCAACTGGTGGTCGCCCTCGATCAGGAAACGGAGCAGATCGCCCATGACGCCGGTCTTGGCGTCGTGCCGCCGGCCTTCATTCTCGCCAAGACGGTGGCGCAGATCGCGACGCTGCGTGATATGCCCGCTGCTTCGAATCCCCTAATCGGGCCTGCCGTGGCCCGCGCCCGTGCCGCCGGCCTGAACGATCTGGAAAGCCGTGCCGCGGCGATCTTCGCCGCGCAGGTCGCACCGGCGCTTACCCGTCAGATGGCGGCGCTGGACGCCCTGCGTCCGCGCGCCGACGATCGGGCAGGCGTGTGGGCAAAGCCGGACGGGGAGGCTTATTACGCTTCGGGTCTCCACTCCAACACCACGGCCGGCTACGCGCCGGCGGAGCTTCACCGGCTGGGGCTGACGTGGGTGGCGGAACTGACCGCCGAGATCGATCGCCTGCTGCGCGCGCAAGGGCTCACCGAAGGCAGCGTCGCCGCACGGATGAGCGCGCTGGACCGCGACCCGCGCTTCCTCAAGGCGGACAGCGACGCGGGGCGGCGAGAGATCATCGACTATGCGACCGCGCGTCTGGCCCGGATAAGGAACCTCCTGCCTAGGGGTTTCGCTTTCGTGCCCGATCTTCCCGTAGAGGTCCGGCGGGTATCACCCGCGATCGAGAAAGGTGCGCCAGGCGGCTTCTACAGCGCCAGCAGCGATCCGGCCCAGCCATCGGTCATCTACATCAACCTTCGGTCGGTCGAAGAGAACGCCCTGTGGCGGATCCCCACGCTGTTGCATCACGAAGGTATCCCCGGCCACCATTTTCAGGCCAGCGTCCTGAAGGAAGCTGGCAAGCTTTCGTTGTTTCGCCGCACGGTGCGCTTCTCGGCCTGGACGGAAGGCTGGGCGCTCTATGCCGAGCAGTTGGCGGCCGAGATCGGTGCCTATGACGACGATCCGACGGGACGTATCGGCTATCTTCAGGGGCAATTGTTCCGCGCTTGTCGCGTGGTCGTCGATACCGGCATCCACCATGCGCGCTGGACGCGCGAACAGGCGATCGACTGGATGGTCGCCAATGCGGGCGAGAATCGCGATGCGGCCGAGCGCGACATCGACCGATACTGTGTATATCCGGGGCAGGCCTGCAGCTTCATGGTCGGCAAGCAGCAGATCGTGGACCTGCGGGAGAAGGCCCGGGCAGACCTGGGCTCCCGATTTGATTCGCGGGCCTACAATGACATGGTTCTGGCCTCGGGGCCGTTGCCGATGGAAGTCCTCGGCGCGGCGGTGGACCAATGGACGACGTCGCTTCAGGGGGCTTGATGGCTTTCAGCTATTATGCCGGTGCTTTCCGGTAGCCGGGATCAGCCGGCCTTCGCCTCCCATACCGTCTCGCCCTCCTTCACCGTCTCCAGCACCTTGATGGCCTTGATGTCGTCGACCGGGGTGGTCAGCGGGTTGCGGTCGAGGATGACGAAATCGGCGAGTAGGCCCGCCTTGATGCGGCCCTTGCGATCCTCCTCGAACGCCTGCCACGCGGGGCCGGTGGTCAGCGCCTGGAGTGCCTCATAGGCGCCCAGCCGTTCGTCGGGTCCGCTGACCACCCCGGTCGGCGAGACGCGGGCCATCGACGTCCACAGCATGAAGCGCGTGTCGAGCGGCGTGACACTGAAATCACTGTGGTTCGATGCGATCAGTCCCGCGGCGCGCGCCGAGCGGAAGGGGCTGATGAAATCGACGACCTCCTTTGGAAAGTTGGTGCGGTGGACGTCGGCCCAATACCAGGCGTGATTGGAGAAATAGGCGGGCCCGACGCCGATGCGCCGATAATCGGCGAGTTGATCGGGGCGCTGGAACTGCGAGTGGATGACGATCGGCCGGCGGTCGTCGGCGGCGGTGATTCCCGCGGCGTCGAATCCCCTGATCGCCATGTCGATCGCAGCGTCGCCGTTTGCATGGACGAACAGCTGCCAGTCGCGGGTCGTTACCTTGCGGGCAAGATCGTCGAACGCTGGCTGGTCCATCGCGGGATGGCCATGCCACGGATGGATGCCGTCGGGGCTGCCGCGCTCGTAATCGCGGGTGAAATAGCCCGTGCGCGCCTGCACCGACCCGTCGAGGATGACCTTGATCCCCTGCAGCTTCACATGCCGGTCATAGGTGCCGAAGTGCAGGTCCGGCTGCGCCAGCAGCGCGTCGAGCCCCATGTAGATCGGCAGTAGCGCCAGATCGATCTTCAACTGGGCCTTCGCGTCGGGACCGGTGAAAAAAGCAAGGTCGGCGGGCATCGTCGCGCCGTCCTGCGCGTGGGTGTAGCCTTCGGCGAAATAACGCTGCTGCGCGGCGACGAGGCGTTCGAGCTTCTGCTCGGGTGTGAGCTGCGGCATCGCGGCGAGCATCAGGAAGGTCGATTTTTCGAGCAGCACGCCGTTCAGATGCCCCTCGGCATCGCGCAGCATCAGGCCGCCGGGGGGCGGTTCGCTGGCGTCGGTCAGCCTGGCCGCGTTGAGCGCGGCGCTGTTTGCGACGAGCGCGTGCAGCGACTGGTGCAGCACGACAATCTTGTGATCGGGCGACACCGCATCCAGTTCCGCGCGGGTGATGTGACGCTTTTCGGCCAGCTTCTCATTGTCATATTGCCAGACGACCACCCAGTCGTCCTTCGCGATGCCATGGCGCGCGATATGGTCGCGGATCACCCCCTGCAACGCGGCGATGTCGGTGATGGGAGGCAGCGCTGTATCCCACAGGTCGAGCCCACCCGCCATCTGCATCGCGATTCCGAAATGCGAATGGGCGTCGATGAAGCCGGGAAGCATCGTTGCGCCGCGCAGGTCGCGGATCGCGGCCTTTCCGCCGGCGGCACGGCGCGCGCGCGCCTCGTCGCCTGCGAACAGGATCTTTCCGCCCTTTGCGACGACTGCCGGCACGGTTTGCGGCGCGTCGCCGTCCATGGTGATGATCGTGCCGCCGCGATAGATGGTCGGCCGTTCCTGTGCAGTCGCAGGTAGCGCGAGCAGCGCCGCGAAAAGAGCCGTGGCCCGGATTCTGGATGTCATGCGTCTCTCCCGCCCCTACCGTGCGGATAGTCGGCGGGCGGGTCAAGGCCGGATTGGCGGGCCGGTCAGGGTTGCGGTGGCAACTCGTCGGGACCCCGGCCGGGCTGGTCGAGGTCGCCGCCGCCGGGGCCGTCGGGCAATTCGACGGGCCGGCCGGCCGGGTCTTCCAGTGGGTTCGGCTGCACCGGCTGCTCGGGCGGCGCCTGCGGCTCGATGGTATCGGGTTTGGGTTTGGGCAGCGGGTCGGGATTGGTCGCCATCATGCATCTCCTTGTCCTTTCAACGAATGGGATGATGCCATGTTCCGTTCCCCCGCATCCATGGGAAAAGGCGGCGTTCACCCTTGCTCTCGGCGTCCCGTCTGCTATAGCCCCGCGCGGCCCGCACGGGCGTGCGCGGCAGCGCGCGATTTCGTGCACCCGGCCGACAGCTCCTGCGGGCGTGGCGGAATTGGTAGACGCGCTGGTTTTAGGTACCAGTATCGCAAGATGTGGGGGTTCGAGTCCCTTCGCCCGCACCACCTCCGCGAGCTTCGATCGGGATATGGGGAACGCTGCCTTTCGGGCGGGGTTCATCGTTACGAGATTTTGAGCAAGGATAAGACCAAGGCAATGAAGACCGTCGAAACGCTGAACGAAGGGCTGAAGCGCGAGTATCGCCTGATCATCACTGCGAATGACATCGACGCGCGGGTCGATGACGAAGTGAAGAGCATCGCACCGACCGTGCGCATGCCCGGCTTCCGCCCCGGCAAGGTGCCGCCGAACCTCATCCGCAAGATGCATGGTGAGGCGCTGTCCGCTGATGCGCTCAACAAGGCGATTGACGAAGGCGTCAAGGTGCTGATGGCGGAGCAGAAGCTGCGCCCGGCGCTGCAGCCCGCGGTCACCCTCGCCGACGGTTACGAGCGCGGCAAGGATGCCGAACTGACCGTCGCGCTTGAGGTGCTGCCCGAAATCGAGGCGCCGTCGATCGACGGGCTGACGCTCGAACGGCTGACTGTCCCCGCCGACGACAAGGCGGTAATGGCGAAGATCGAGGAATTCGCTGTGCAGATGAAGCGCTTCGAGGACGCCCCCAAGACGAAGAAGGCCGCGAGCGGCGATCAGGTGATCATCGATTTCGCGGGCAGCGTCGACGGCGTCGCTTTCGACGGCGGCACGGGTGAGAACATGGCGGTCGAAATCGGCTCGGGCCAGCTCATCCCCGGCTTCGAGGATCAGCTCGTCGGCGTGAAGGTCGGTGACGAGAAGACCGTCAAAGTGTCGTTCCCCGAGGACTATCCGGTCGAGAATCTCAAGGGCAAGCCTGCCGAATTCGTCGTGACGGTGAAGGAAGTGAAGGTTCCCGCCGACACGAAGATCGACGACGAGTTCGCCAAGTCGCTCGGTCTCGAAAGCCTCGACAAGCTCAAAGAGCTGATGAAGGATCAGGTCGAGCAGGAGCATAACGGGCTCACGCGCACCTATATGAAGCGCAAGCTCCTCGATCAGCTCGCGGCGAGTCACGATTTCGAAGTGCCGCCGACGATGGTCGAGGCCGAATTCAACCAGATCTGGCAGCAGCTCGAACATGAAGCGAGCCACGAGGAAGACCCCGAGGCGGCAAAGGCCGAGCTGGAGAAAGATCGCGACGAATATCATGCGATCGCGGTGCGTCGCGTCCGTCTGGGCCTGCTACTGTCCGAGATCGGGCAGGCGAACGGGGTTCAGGTCAGCGCGCAGGAAATGCAGCGGCTGGTGACGCAGGCGGCGCAGCAGTATCGTCCCGAGGATCGCCAGCGCTTCGTCGAATATGTCCAGCAGGACGCGCTCGCCGCCGCGCAGCTCCGTGCGCCGCTTTACGAGGACAAGGTCGTCGACTTCCTGTTCGAGAAGGCCGAGATCAGCGATCGCGAAGTGACCCGCGACGAACTGGAAGCGGCGATCGAGGCCGATGACGACGGGCATGTCCACGGCCCTGGCTGCGGCCACGACCATGATCACGACGCCAAGCCGGCCAAGAAGGCGGCGGCGAAGAAGCCCGCCACCAAGAAGGAAGAGGCCGCCGAAGCCGCGCCCGCCAAGAAGGCGCCGGCGAAGAAGGCTGCGGCCGCCAAGGCCGATGACAAGCCGGCTGCGGAAAAGGCGCCCGCCAAGGCTGCCGAGGACAAGCCCGCTGCGAAGAAGGCTCCGGCAAAGAAGGCCGCCGCGAAGAAATAAGCTTCTTCGCGTCGCAAGAGACCGAAAGGCCGGGTGGGGAATGCTCCGCCCGGCCTTTTTCGTCGGTGTTCCCATTCCGGGACGCAGGGCGATCCAAAGGATCGACCTGCCGCGAAAATATACTAGGATCGACCCGGGCGAGATCGGGGGGATCAGCATGAACGAGCGCGAACGCGAAATACGGGTGCTTCGATTTTTCGAGGAATTGCTCGCGGTTGCCCCTGAGCGACGGGTTGTGTGGATCGACGCGCGAACGGCGGGTGAACCCGAACTGCGCGCGCGGCTCGAGTCGCTGTTGGCCGCAAGTGGCGACCCCGGTCTGCAGACCGGCATGGCTGCGTCGATGATCGACGACGAACCGGTTCCCGAACGGATCGGGCAGTATCGCATCATCGACGTCATCGGTCGGGGCGGCATGGGCACCGTCTACAAGGGGGAGCGGGTCGGCGGCGATTTCAACCACGTCGTCGCGATCAAGCTCATCAAACCGGGGCTGCTGTCCGAAGCGCTGATCGAGCGGTTTCAGCATGAACGCCAGGCGCTGGCCGATCTGGGCCATCCCAATATCGCAAGGCTTTTCGATGGCGGACAGACCGGCGGCGGCCTGCCCTATATCGTGATGGAATATGTCGACGGCGATTCGCTGGGCGACTGGCTGTCGAAGGAAAAGCCCGGCCTCGACCGGCGGCTCGATCTGTTCGAGAGCGTGTGCGACGCGGTCGCCTTTGCCCATCGCAACCTGATCATCCACCGCGACATCACGCCGTCGAACATATTGGTGACGCGCGACAGCGTCGCCAAGCTGATTGATTTCGGCATCGCCAAGCCGGTATCGGCGCTGTGGCAGGACCGCGCCGGCGTCGGCCCGTCGCTGGCGACGCTCAGCCTGACCCCCGGCTATGCCGCGCCCGAACGGATGACGGGCGGCGAGGCGACGACGCTGGTCGACATCTATTCGCTCGGCAAGGTGCTGGCGTTCCTGATTGACGGCGCCGAACGCGACCCGGAACTCGATGCCGTCATCGCCCGGGCGACGGAGGCCGATCCCGGCAAGCGATACGAGACCGCGCAGATGCTGCGCGGGGACGTCGCCGCGTGGCGCGCCGGCCGGCCGGTGTCGGCATATGGCGGCGGCAAGCGCTACCTGCTCGCCAAATTCGTCGGGCGCAATCGGTGGCCGGTCGCGTTCGCATCGGTGGCGCTGCTGGGGTTGACGGCGGCGCTGATCGCCGTGCTGGTCGCCAACGCCCGCGCCGAGGACGCCCGCCTGCGCGCCGAGGCCCGGTTCGACGACGTGCGCGCCTTGGCGAAGATATTGCTGTTCGACGCCTATGACGCCATCGACGCGGTGCCCGGAACGACCGATGCCAAATTGCTGCTTGCCGATAGCGGCAAGACCTATCTCGACAAGCTGGCTGCGGACCGCGACGCGCCGATCGATGTGCGGCTGGAGGTCGGCGAGGGCTATTTCCGCCTGTCGAAGCTGATCGGCTTCACCGGCGGCGGATCGCTTGGCAAGCGCGAGGAGGGGAAGCGGCTTCGGCAGCATGCGCTGAACCTGCTCGGGCAATTGCATCGCGACTATCCGCGCCGCGATGACATATCCTTGTCGCTCGGCCACCTGTTGGCGACCGCGGCCGGAGAAAGCTTGTACGGCGACGGCGATGCCAAGGTCGCGCGTGCACAGGCCCAGGAGGCGCAGCGGCTTCTCGGTGGGCTGGCGCGGCAGACGCCGCGCAGCGCCGGCGCCCTGGCCGGTGCCTATCTGTATCTGGGCGACAGCTATGGCTGGGACAATGACCTGCCGAAGGCGGGAGCGACCTACGAAGCGGGCATCAAGTTGGTGCAGACGATGCCGCCGGCTCTTCGCGACGAGCAGGCCACCCGCATTGCCCTGTCGGGCCTGTTGCGCCAGAGCGGCGAAGTCTACCGCTATGCCGACAAGCCCGACCAGGCGATCGCGCGCATGCGCGAAGCGGTGGCCCTCAACCGTGACATCGTTCGCGCCTCGAAGGGCGACCCCGCCACGGTCCGAAAGCTGGTCGCATCGCTCTGGTCGCTGGGCGACATGTACCGCGTCGCCGGCCGGCTGGACGACGCATTGGCGACGATCAACGAAGGGCAGAGCCTCGCGCGGGCGCAGCAGGCGGCGAACCCCAGGGATGCGGGCTGGCCCGAATCGGTGGCGCTGACCGGCATGGTGCTGGCCCAGATTCAAAGCGCCCGCCGCGACAGGCCGGCGGCGATCGCCGCGGCGCGGGAAGCGATCGCCATTCGCCGTTCGCTGGCCGCCAAGAGTGGCGGCAACAAGGGCGCTCGGTTGCATCTCGCCGTGGGGTTGAAGGACGGCGCCGGAGTCTATGCCGTCCTCGGGCGCCCGGATCTGCAATGCCCGGCCTTGCGCGAATCCCTGGCCATCATGCAAGCCTATCAGAAGGACGGAACGCTGTCGGAATATGACCGCGAAAACAATCTGAAACCGGTTACGCAGGCGTTGGCGCAATGCGCATCCTGACGGAGATTTCGGGGTAGGGGTAGGGACGTTAGATCACGTCCATGTTATAGCAGTGCCAACTGAAGATCGCCGCCGCGCCGCGGTGCGGGCGCCAGGGTTCGGCGAGTTCACGTACCCTTTTCTCGCTCGGCCGCGCGTCGAGGCACAGGATGCGGCCGACTGCTTCCTGCACCGCAAGGTCGCCCGCAGGCCAGATGTCGGGGCGTCCCTCGGCGAAGAGCAGGTAGATTTCGGCCGACCAGCGGCCGATGCCCTTGACCTTGGTGAGCAACGCGATCGCCTCTTCGTCGTCGGCGGGGAGGGCGTCGAAATCGAGCGCGCCGTCGAGCACGAGCTGCGCGAGGCTCTTGGCATAGCTCTGCTTCTGCGCCGACAGGCCGCAGGCACGCAGCGCGTCGAACTCGGCCGCGGCCATCACGTCCGCCGGGCAGCCTTCGCCGAACCCGGCCTCCAGTTTGTTCCAGATCGAATTGGCGGCGGCGACGCTGACCTGCTGGCCGACGATCGTGCGCAGCAAGGTCGTGTAGCCGGGCTCGCGGATGCGCGGTTCGGGATAGCCGGCGTTGCCGAGCGCGCGCGCGAAATTCGGTTCGACCGCCGCCAGCGCGTCGATTCCCGCGGTCAACTGCTCATGGCTCAGGCCCATTCGATATTCCCTTTTTGTTCCTGTCGTTTCCCTAGCAGCGCTTGATTTGCTGTGCAACGCGCGACATAGGCCAGCCGACTCGAAAATTATGGGGATGAGCATGGCCAAGCTGATTGTCGTGACGCGTGACGGGACCGAGCATGAGATCGAAGGCGACACCAGCCTGACCGTGATGGAGAATATCCGCGATGCGGGCTTCGACGAACTGCTGGCGCTGTGCGGCGGCTGCTGTTCGTGCGCGACGTGTCATGTCCATGTCGAAGAAGGCAGCCGCGATGCGATTCCCGCGATGAGCGAAGACGAGAACGACCTGCTCGATTCGACGAGCGACCGCGACGGCAATTCGCGCCTGTCGTGCCAGATTCCCTTCACCGCCGAACTCGATGGTCTGCGGGTGCGGATCGCCGAAGAGGATTGAGCCCGAAAGTCGCCCTAGCGAACGCTGGGACCTCTGGCCTTCTGTATAGCGATAGCGATCCCGGCTTTCGCCGGAACGCCGATCAGGCCGTCGTGGTCGCGACCGCGTAGAGCGCGACCGCCGCGGCGTTCGAGATGTTCAGGCTTTCCATGCGCGGCGAGATCGGTAGCCGCGCGAGCACGTCGCAATGCTCGACGACATTGTGGCGCATGCCATCGCCCTCCGACCCCAGCACCAGCGCCACCTTGCTGCCGTCGAGCGCCTCGCCGAGCGTCGTCCGGGTATCGCCGGTCAGACCGATGCGCCAATATTGCGCCTCGGCGATCTCATCGAGCGCGCGCGACAGGTTGACGACGCGTATCCACGGCACGGTTTCGAGCGCACCCGACGCGGCGCGCGCGATGACACCGCTTTCGGGCGGGCTGTGTCGGTCCTGCGTGATGATGGCGGCAGCATCGAAGGCCGCAGCCGAGCGAAGCACCGCACCGATATTGTGCGGGTCGGTCACCTGGTCGAGCAGGACGAGCGGGCGCCGGCTATCGGCATCGACCTCAGCCTGCAATATGTCGGCGAGGAAGATATCGTCGAGCGGATCAACTTCGATCACCAGCCCTTGGTGCGGCGCATCGCGTGCGACGAGTCGCGCAAGGTCGGCGACATCGGCATAGCTGATCGGAATCACCGGCGGCAGGTCGAGCTGACCGAGCGCTTCGCGCGTGCCCCAGATGCGCCGGACGCGGCGCTCGGGATTGGCGAGTGCGGCCAGCACGGCGTGCCGGCCCCAAAGCCGGACGCCCTGACCGCGCGGATTGCCACCCTGCGGGCGGCGATGACGGGAAATTTGTCGCATAGCGCGCGGCCTTTCCCACGACTGCCATTGACAGGCAAGCCTCGTTTCGCCATGGCACCGCTTCCCCGCAGGGGCCCCATGGACAGGTGGCCGAGTGGTTAAAGGCAGCAGACTGTAAATCTGCCCGGGTTTCCCGTACGCTGGTTCGAATCCAGCCCTGTCCACCACAAAAAATGACTGAATATCAAAGACTTATAAGAGGCTCGGTAAATCAGTCAGTTTTGAGCCGTGTTACACCGTGTTCCACGCAATTCCGCAGATTTCCGTCGGTTTCAAACCGGTGACGGCGACTCCATGCAACATGGATGCAACACGGCGTGACATGGGAAACGGCAGAAACTCAGCCCTTGTGGGGCGATTCGCCGACCATCTTCGCAAGGTTATATCCCTTGCTGGCCTTTTTGCCGCTGAGGGCTTCCCGGCAAGCCGCCACGAGGACAAGGAACGATTCGGCGTCCGACGCTTTAGGGGGGTGTTTATGTTCCTCTTCCCACAAGCGGAACGCCATATCGGATACTGCGGCTTCTAAGTTGTTTTTGATGTCAGTCATCACTCTGCCCAATCAATGAAGGATAGCGCATCTTCCACCGCTTGCGGATCGAGACCCGCCTCCTTGGCCTGTGTCAGTGCCTGAACCATCGCGCCAAAAGCACGGGCACGACCGCCCGCATCAAAGGCTTGCGCTGGACGCACGACGTCAATGGAGATTTGGCTGGCAAGCTTGTCGCTCGCTTCTTCTGCCATCATAACGGCCATTGGCTGCAAAATCCATTGCGCGAGATGACGCTGCGCTTCCCTCACAAGCGGACCTTGGGCGTTGGGAGCAAACATTGCGGGCAAAACACCGAACGCGGCAAAGATCGCTCCCCTTGCTTCAGAAAGGCTTTGCACGGCCTGCGACGGCTGAAGGTCTGGAGTGACGCCCTGAGGCTTCCAGTCCTGTTGCGGCGTTGGCCCGCCAGCAGCAGTCACGTTCACAGACTCACGGAGCATGACCCGGCCCCGGCGAGCGCGAAAGCCTCGGCCCAGCGTGTCGAGGTCCACGTCGGGGGATTCGGGAAACGGAACGACTTGCGAGCCGAGCGGCGCGTTTTCGTAAACCTCAGCCAGCGCCGATTCCAACGTGTGAAGCAACCCAGCCGTAAGCTGTGCCCGGCGCAAGGGAGCCTGTCCTGCCCACGGTGCACCCGGATCAGGGGCTACGCGAAAATGCAGCACCTCGGCAGCCAGCACGGTTTCGTTCCGCCCCCCGCCAATCTCCGGAATAGCCACGCGATACGCCTTGGGCACCCCGTCACGGGTCGAAAGGTCATAGTCTATGATCGGGATCAGCTGATCGCGGATCAGAAAGACAGCCTCGCCCCGCAGCGCCATCGCCCGGGCAGCAATCGCCATATCCTGCCGCCTGAGCATGTCAGTTCCGGTGATGTCGGCCAGCGCAAAGCCGGATTCCCAAAGCGAGACACACGTTTGAACCGTGGCAGTCAGATCGCCCAGACCGAGCCGCCCAGCGACATAGGCCTCGCGGGCTGCCATGACCTGAGAAGTATATCCCGCATTCGACGCGGAACGGGTTTCCGCCTTGTTGAATAGACGTTGAAGCAGGTTCATTTTAGAAGACCCTTCTAAAGGGACGAAGCAGATCGCCAGCGCCAGAGTTCGCCATTGCCATCGACGGTGAAACCTGATCGCCACGGATCGAGACATCGGCATCGCCGGAGCTAAAGCGATTCACGCCCACGGGCAGTTTGCTTCCAGATTCGATATATTTTGCGTATCGGCGGACGGCTTCCAGAACGGCAGCGGGGGCAGGGCCAGCGCCGACCGAGCCGGTGATCGTCACCAGACCGCAGGGGAGAATATAGCCTCCCAGAGGGCCAGTTTCAGGCGAATAGGGCGCATCGTCGCCGACCTGAATCTCGATACCCGTTACCGGAGCCAGTGGCGGGATAAACTCGCAGCCAGTGGACAGCACGCGCCACTCCACCGAGCGCGGCGTATAGCGAAAGGCGATGTGATACTCGATCCTTTGCCACGCGACGGCCAACGCTGAGCCGGTCACGCCCTCGACGGCGGGGTAGCTTGCTGGGATGCCTTCAAGCTGAGTGAGGATTGCCTGCTCTTTTCTCATGCGCGCCACCTTCGCAAGGCGTTGAGATAGGACGCCGGGGGAGCATCTGGGGCAGGATTGAACGAGCGCAGATCGGCCTCGGTGTCGTGATATGCAGGCCGCGTCACCATCGAGAGCTCGAACAGGATCGCCGCGAAAATGGTGCGGATCAGGGCGTTACCTTCCGCCGGATTCTCTTCCGTTGTCTCTTCCGGTTTGGCGACCGCTTCCGGTGGCGCAACCCTGAAGCCAGGACTGATTCCACCGATAAGGCCCGCTTCAAAGGCTGCGATAAAATCCTGCGCCCATGTGCTTCGTAAGATTTCCGGGGTTAAGATCGCTTCAAAGTTCAATGCCGCCGACGTGTCAGAAAGCAGCAGCGTTCCGGCTTTCCGCGATGCCAGCGGCTTGTCGAACGAATGGCCGATTAAGAGGTGGATGTCACGGTCGGCATCGTTTACGGCGTAGGAAAAAGCTTTTGGGGCGAATTGCTCTTTCTTAGGCCGACGCCCATTGCCGCCTGCATCCATCACCGCGCGCTTGCGATAAGGAAAGCTGCCTTTGAGCCGCCGGGTTCCATCCCCAGCGGCTCGCAGTTCCAGCCCCGCATCAAAGACGGGGGCCATCAGCTCGGGTCCGTGATCTCAAGGCCGGTCACAACCTGAAGCTGCGCCGGTCGAGCCACCGTAACGTCGGCAGTCGTGAGGGCCGTGAGCCGGAGACCGCCCGATTGCGCGTCCGAGAACGGATCGCGGATCAGATCGACCGCACCCCACAGGCCGACGAACACCGGGGCGACGCCGCCTGCATTCGTGGTCAGCAACGCCACCGGCGGCGTGCCTCCCGGCGTCGGCAGGGCATTGGCGGTCTGGACGATTCCCCCGAGCTGCGCCTTCGCGCGATCAAACTCGGTGACGCCGGAGCCGGTGAAGGCCTCGGTACCATCCATGTAGCTCCACATTTCGGGACGAATCAGCGCCTTCACCGCCTCGGGGCCAGATGCCGCGTTCGCCGCCATGAACCGCACCACCGCAGCCCGCAGCGCTGCCCACGTTGCCGGACCCGCCGCGCTCGTGCTCGTAATGCCATAGGTGCCAGCGCCCGCGACGACGCCGAGGGGCTGACCGTTCGCACCCGTGCCGAGGAAAATCGCCTTGTCGAGTTCGGCGCCCATGGTGCCGTTCATGTCGCGCCGAATGGCCTGTTCCAGCGCATCGCCCGATTGCAGCATTGCTTTTCGGCTGACACGCATATGGATGCCCAGCGTCTGTTCGGGTTTCAGGGCCTTGTCGGTCGTCGCATAGGTCGTCGGACCGGCCACATTGGCAAGTTCACCGTTCGCCCAGCCTGCCGTGACCGCGCTGGTCGTCACCGGCCATTCGACCGCGCCGCTGCCAATCTGGATAAGCTGCGCGCCCATTTGCGCCGCGACGGAGCCGGGGAAGAGACGGTCGATAATCGGCCGCGTCTGGATCGGATCGGGCGTGCCGCTGGCAATGGTTTCGCCCGCCCGTGTTTCAAGGGCCATGAGCGGAACGGGAACCCCGCGATAGCCGCCGGCCGATCGCAGTTCCTGCACGACCTCAGCCGTTCGGCCCTCAAGGGAGCGGCCTTCGTCCAGCGCAAGCATGACCTGGCGCATTTCAAAGCCTGCGACCAGATCAGCAAACTCGCGGTCTGAGCGGGTTTCCAGTTCAGTGCCAGCTTCCCGGCGCTCGCCATCTTCAGCGATCAAAGCGGCGCGATAGCGGATTTCGTTGCTGCGATACTCGCCATCAAGCGTTTCCATTGACCTAGTTTCGTCGGCGGTGGGGGATTCTTTACCGGCCAGTTCAGCCAGCGTCTGCCGGATTTCGCTTTGACGGCGAGAGATTTTAACGGATTCAAGCATTCAGGGAGTCCTTACGTGTGGAGAGTGGAGGGAGGAGAGAGGCGCATAAAATCGCGCCATTGCTGTCTTTCCGGGGAAAGCTCGGGATGCCCGCATTCCACGCGGGTTTTCTTGCTGTGGCAGGTGCCGCAGAGGGTTTGCAGATTCGTCAGGTCGAAGGCGCGATCCGGATCGGACCGAAGCGGCTGGATATGATCGACCTGCAATCGCTGGCACGAACCGCATTTTACGCACGCGAAACCGTCGCGCCGCTTGGCCGAGTGTCGCAGTGCTTTCCACCGGGCAGTTTTGTAAATGCTGGCCCCGTGACGTTCCCACCTCATGCCCAGCCTATCCGAGCTTTTTGGCGAGCAGGCCGGGCAACCTGTCTGGCACCTTCCGCGACGGCAAGCACCGTAGCAGCAGCGGCGTCAATGCGACCCAGTGAACGGCCCTTGGCGAGCTTGGCGTTGCCTGCCGGATCGACCAGCGTGATTGCATCCGCGAAGGCAGACCGGAGCAAGAGGGAGGGAAGTGTCTTAACTTGCCCGTCAAACAAGGCCCGGCGAAACCGCTCAATATCCTCCGCGCCGTCTTTCCATCCGAAACCGCGCCAAATGAAGGGGACGCGCGATAAACCAGCCTTTGCCATGGCCTCGGTAAACTCGGCGTGCCGGAACCGGTCGCCGACGATGCAAGTCACCGGATAGCCGTCGAGTTGCCGCACAACGCTGGCCAGCCACGGGCCGGGGGGCACGGTATTTTCGCCCAGCACGGATAGCTCGCCGCGCTCGTGCATCTCCGAATAGCGACCAGAAACGCCATCCGCTGCACCGCGATCCACGAGGCCGGGAATAGCCGGGAAGGTGCCGATAGACTCAAGGCGTCCCGTCATCGGCCAAAACATCGCTGCTGCCGACATTGAGCGAGAGCCGCCCAGATCGACACCCAGCACGCACGGGCCATCCCGTTCGGGGAGTTCAGAGACCTCAGCCGATAGCCATTCGTCCACGGTGATGAGAACGGAACGGTCCTCGGTGCTAACCCGCTCGTTCCGGTTGAGATTACGGAAGGACGCAAGGGCCGAGCCGCCCCGCGCAATTGCCCGCTGAGCCTGCGCTTCCAGCCATTCCAGCGACGCACCGATGCCCTCGAGCGCACCCGGGTTAGCCTGAAGCAGCGATTCTCTATCGTCAGCAGGGAGGCCAAACGGGGGCCGATGCTCTTGCACGAAGGTGCCGGGAGGAGGTTCGTCGAGCCAGCGCGAGAAAGTGTTCGCATCGTCCGGGGCAGAGGTTGAAATGATGAGAGCTTTGCCGTTGCGCTTGCCCAGACCTGACAAAATCGCGTTTTCGAGCAGATCGCCTTTGTCGCGCTCCCACGCTGCCCGCTCGTCGAGGATAGCCAGATTAGGTGCCCCGCCCAGAATCGAACGCCCGTCGGCGGCAATGCAGCGCGCAAGGCCGGTGCCGTTATTGTCGTATTCAATTTCGAGCCGGGAGCCGCGCCGGATCGTGAAAAGTTCGCGCTCCTCCTCAGGCAGGCCGTCGATGAAGCCGACCATGAAGCCAAATGCCGTTTTGGCTTGATCGCGGTTGCGCGCCGCCATGATGATCTCGCGCCGGGGCTGGTCATCCCAGACACCCATCACCGCACCAAGTGCTATTCCAGCAGACAGCGCCGTTTTCGCATTGCCGCGACCGATGCTTAGACACCCGACCATGACATCGGGGGCCATCGCCCCGCGAACAAAATCACGCTGGTATGAAGCCAGCCGAAGAGGCTCTCCCGCTTTCGGACCCTCGGGAATTTTGAGCGTTTCGAGGAAGGAAATGACGGCCTCAGCGGTCATATTTTTCCCCGATTTTTTTGGGAGAGAGAGAGGAAGACCCCCGCCCCCGAAGCCCCCCCCCACAGGGATGCCTACTATTGGAACCAAGTCCGAGGGGGGTGTCCCCCGCCCGTTCCGCCCGTTTGTGACACCGGACGAGCGAGCGAGGGACGGGTCGGCGCTTTGGTTCTGTTGGCCACATGGGCCGCGCCGACGTAACCCGCTCAGCGGCGTTCACGCTGTCGGGTATCTGGGTTTTCGAAACTGTGCTGGGTGTCGAACGCATGCAAACGATATGCCCGCAGCGCAGTGCCAAAGTTACCGCCGCACCTTAGCCTATCGCCCTGCCCCGGCATTCCCATGCGAAACCCAATGTGTCGCGTGACACCGAACGGATCGAGTATAGCTGCCCCGAGAATGGCCCAGCCGTCACGCTCACGGTCGGAACGGCGTCGAGCGTATCAGGGCCAAGGATCAGCAACCGCACGTCGCGTTCCTGAAAGTCAGCGTCTGCCCGCATGTCTTCCGTTACGTCATCAACCTGAACGTGAACGTCAACGCCATATGGAGTGCCGGGGTCGATGATACTCCCGCCCAGATCGTAAACGGGTTCGCCCGGATAGTTGAGCGAGCCGGGGTGATATGGCCCGCCAACGGCAGCACTGATCGATAGGGCAATGTCACGGAAAGTATCGTCAAGCATGGTGCCCAGATACGATACCGTGGCTCGTGGCTTTACGTCCGATTTCCGGTGCAGGATTAGGATGGATCAAGCGGGCAACGCGAACCATCATCGCCAACTTCTACCGCTCGCGCCAATTCTAGAAAATAGGGGATGTCTGCTTTACTGTAAGATACGCTCTTACTTTGCTTGGCAGCATCCTGCAAATTCCTAGCGATTGCCGCTATGGTTTTGTCGCTGAGCTGACCGCCCTCGCGCAGGCCATTAACAATTGCCATGAGCGTCATCCGAAATGCACGATTGCTTATATCTAACGACATAAATTAATCCTCCCGAAAATTCTCTATCATTTTGCAAATTTATAGAGATACCCCGGAGCAGGGCAATGTAATTGTGAGCTGTGGAGAAGAAAAAAGTCCCGACGAAGCGAAAAATCCCCCCCATTCACCATCATCCATCGTCCATCGTCCATCATCCATATAAGTCCATCTACCATAGTAAGGCATTTTTACGTTTTTCCTAAGATTTCTGCCATTTATTCGCTTTTGAATGCTATCTCATTCGGGGCGGTTTTTTGCTCCACTCGCAACCCACCGAAGCCACATATTTCTGCCGCTTCTTGCATGAGTTCGGTTAGCTCATCGGCTCGCGATGCCACTGTGATGAAGCTGTCATGAACCGGAAAAACGAAAAATCCTCGCCTCAGAGATTCCGAGATGACGGTTTCCGCAATGCGGCTATCTTCGAATTGGAGATTAAGTCCGACACCTTGAAATAGCATGTGCCGGATTGGATCATGAGCTTCGCGCAGGGCGTCAAGCAAGCGCCAAGAATATTCGCCAACACCCCGGCCGATTTCCTTGTATAACTCGTTCTGCACCGCCTTCTGGGCCGTTCGGATGCATTTGGTGTTGAGCGCGCAGAGCATGGCAAGCTTGCAATGCCCTCGATTAAACTGCTCCATCGCTCCCGCAGAATATGCATCCGGCGGCGCAATAAGGCCGCTTTGGATATAAAGCATTGATGGATGCACGGCTTTGAAGTCGACTTCGCAAACCAGCTCGCCGTTAATATCAATGGCCAGTCGCTCATCGGCACTGAATCCTTGCCAGCCACCTTGTGAAAAGAGTCGGCCGCCGCACCTCCATTTGCCGTTCAATATTGAGCGCATTGGCGCATCGGCAGCGGCTGGCACCTTAAAATCTGTTTTCGCCTCATGCCACTCATTTAATGTCCGCCATCGCCGCCGAGGAGCCGGACTGTCGCGCAGCGCGGTCTCGATGTATTTTTCGTCGCGGACTATGACTAGCGGGCCAATGTCATGGGCCGGCCTCCGCGAGCCGAGATAGGCATGCAGTTCCATGCGCGGCATGATGATACTTTCGCCCCGATTGTCATTGGCGGGATACTGGGCTGCCGTTACACCATGCGCCAGTCCCGCCGCGATCAAAGCATCAGCAGCGGTCGCGTTGTTTCGTCCGCCTTTACGCGCCTTATTTCTAGTGTAGTGTCCCGGTCGTTCAGCCGGAAAATCTGCGACAGCGTAAATAAAAGGCATGTGCTGGTCGCCTAGGCCGAGTCGCCTAAGCTCGGGGAAATTGTCTATCTCACCCTTTGATTTCTTGTATTTGTCACCGATGGGGCGATGCCGAATTTCCTTACCGATATGTATGACAGCGCGATCAGCGGCGGTTGTTTGCGCGGCGCGGGCCGCTACATTTGAAAATGTCAATCGTCAATGACTCCCGCCGGGCTGACGCACTAACGTCGGCCCGGCATTTTTTGTTGCTGATTAGGCCGCTGCTGCCGTGAAGGCGCGTTCAAGCTCCGATTTCCGAAACAAAAGCTTTGCGCCCATCCGAATCGCTGGAATCCGGCCCTCTGCTGTGAGGTGGTAAACGGTTCTCGCGGGAAGCCCGAGATAGTCCGCTGCCGCCTTGGCTCCGTCGAGCAAGTCGTTCTTCAATTCACTCAATTCTTCGACCTTTCCACAAGATTTAGCCACCCCCGATGGATGACCCACCACCATAGTATTGCGCGGAATTCGCGCGGCAAGGGCGTAGCATCCGAAGTGAAACGCAATACCGCCGTATGAGCACGTCTTGACGCAATTAGATTGACTTGTTCTGGATCGGTCGGACCGATTCGACGTAGGAGAACGGAATGGCAACGATTAGAAAGCGCACCTGGCTCTCCCCCAAGGGCGAGGAAAAGACGGCCTGGATCGTGGATTACCGCGACGGCAGCGGGGCGCGGAGGTTTAAGCAGTTCAGCCGCAAGCGCGATGCAGACGCGTGGCTGACAAGCGCGGCGTGGCAGGTTTCGCAGGGCACGCACACCGCTGACAGCCAGAGCATCACCGTTGCCCAAGCCTGCGAGATATGGATTGCAGCGGCGGAGAGCAAGGGGCGCGAAAGGGGGACCCTGAGGCAGTACCGGCAGCTTGCCGACCTCCACATCGCGCCGCTGATCGGGGCCGAGAAGCTGTCCCGTCTCACCCAGCCCAAAGTTGCGGCGTTCCGGGATGAGCTGATTAAAACGCGCTCCCCCGCCATGGCCGCCAAAATCGTGCGCGCCCTGTCGTCAGTGCTTCGCGAGGCCCAGCGGCGCGGTTTAACGGCCCTGAACGCAGCGGCTAATGTGAAGGTCGAGAGATCAACACGAGATAAGCCCAAGGCTGAAATTCCGACGGCTGCCGAATTGCGCGCGATGCTCGATCATGCCCCCGAAAATTTCAAGCCGCTGCTGTTGACGGCAATCCTGACTGGCCTGCGCGCGTCTGAACTGCGCGGCCTCCGCTGGGCGGATGTCGATTTCAAAAATGCCACAATCAGCGTTAATCAGCGAGCTGACCGATACAATGACCTTGGACCGCCCAAGTCAAAAGCCGGATATCGCACAATTCCAATTCCCGGCGCACTTGTAGCGGTTTTACGCGAATGGAAATTAGCGTGTCCTTTGAGCGAGCACGACTTGGCTTTTCCGAACCGCAAAGGCGGCGTGCAGAATTACAACGACTTGCTCCGGGATAAGTTTGCTCCCGTCCAGATCGCAGCCGGCGTCGCCGATCCGGTCGTCGAGAATGGCGAACCTAAGTTGGACGATAACGGCAATCCGGTGATGGTGGCGAAATATGGTTTCCATGCCCTACGCCACGCCTGCGCCAGCGGCTGGATTAAACAGCGCGTTGATCTCAAGCGGCTCACCACCTGGCTGGGGCATAGCAGCGTCCAGCTTTCGATCGACGTTTACGGACACCTGCTGGCGGACGCCGAGGGTGATGCCGCGCTCGTCAACGCCGCCCATGCGTCGCTGCTAGGTGGAACATAGATGTAACACAGAATAGAAAATACTAGAAAAACCTTGCGTTGTGTAAGACTGTAAATCTGCCCGGGTTTCCCGTACGCTGGTTCGAATCCAGCCCTGTCCACCATTTTTCCTTCCGGGGACTTCCGTCAAAGTCCCTAGAAATCCCAGAAAACCTAGCATATTATGCCTGCGGCTTTCCGCTCGCATCCGCTGCCGTTCGTGTGCAGCCGAAGCGTAGTGTGGGGAGAAATGTGGGGAGAGATCGGCTTGCTCCCACATTTTGACGCCTCAAAGTGTGGGGAGAGAATCCGATGGGTAAACTCACGGCGATAGCGGTCAAGGCGGCCCTGACTAATCCCGGCACCTATCAGGACGGAGACGGGCTGTTCCTGAAGGTGGACAAGCACGGCGGGGCCTATTGGCTCCTGCGCTTGCAGCGCGACGGCAAGAGGCAGGACATGGGGTTGGGCAGCGCCAAGCTGCTGACGCTGGCGGAAGCCCGCGAGAAAGCTGGCGGGCTACGCAAGGCGGTCAAGGTCGAACGGCGCGACGTTCTGGCGGAACGGAAAGATGAAGCCGCCGCCAAGGTGACGTTCCGCGAAGCAGCTAAGCAGTATCATGCCGAGAACAAGGCGGGCTGGAAAAGCGCCGTTTATGCTCGCCAGTGGCTCGCTAGTCTCGAAAACCACGCCTTCGCGAAATTGGGTGATATTCCGACCGGCGGCATCACCTCGCCCGATATCATCAACGCGCTGTCGCCAATCTGGCAGGACATTCCCGAAACAGCGCGTCAGGTCCGCAACCGGATTTGCGCCGTTCTCGACTATGCCCATGCGAAGGGCTGGCGTTCTGCCGAAGCCCCATCGGGTAATGGGAGCCTGAAAGCCGGGCGCGGCCTGCCTCGGCAAGTGAAGGAACGCGCGAACCGTAAGGCGATGCCCTATGTCGCGGTGCCTTCCTTCATGGTGGCGTTGCGGCGCAAGCCGTCGTTTGGGCGGATGGCGCTGGACCTACTCATCTTGACTGCTGTTCGTTCGCAGGAAGTGCGCCTCGCCACATGGGCAGAATTCGACCTTGAGAGCCGTCTATGGACCATTCCCGCCGATCATATGAAGCGGAGCAAGGCACACATGGTTCCGCTCTCCGACGCGGCTCTGTCGGTGCTTGCGAAGGCGGCGGCGTTCAGGATGGCAGGGAGCGATGTCGTGTTCCCCGGGGTGGCCGGCAAGCCGATGTCGGACATGACGCTGCTGAAAGTGATGCGCGACATGAGTGAGCCATATCACGTCCACGGCTTCCGTTCGGCCTTCACCGACTGGGCGGCGAACGAAGGCTTTGCCGATGCGGTGGTCGAGGCGGCGTTGGCCCACAAGACGCCAGATGCGGTGCAGGCCGCCTATCGCCGCACAACCTATCTTGGCACCCCCGACCAGCCGGGCGCGCGCGTGAAGCTGATGGCCGCATGGGGGCGCTATTGCGCGAACGGAGCGGCTGGCACGGGCAATGTCGTGCCCCTTCCGGGCAAGAAAGCGGGATAGTCTCCGCCTCCGATTCCCAGCGTCTTGACATAGTCCGATTTCCGCACACCCTCGCGCGAGGGAGGATTCGCGGGCGCAATGGACGATCTCGATCAATGGTTTGCCGAGCAGATATTGCCCTATGAAGGCGCGCTGACCGCCTATCTGCGGCGCGTCTGGCCCGATGCGTCGGAGGTCGCCGATCTGCGGCAGGAGGTCTATGTCCGCGTCTATCAGGGCGCGGCCAAGCAGCGCCCGCCCGTTGCCCGCTTCTTCCTCTTCACCGTCGCGCGCAACCTGCCACCAAGACCTTCGCCATCCCATCGGCTGAAATGACACCGCCACTCTTTTGAGCGGCCCCCCTTCGTGATAGATTGCTGCGATATTCACCTTCGGGGGGAGGGGATCGGGATGCGTCATCCGTTCAAGGCGGCCGCGATCGTCGGCATCGGCTTTTCGCTCGCCAGCTTCGCGCCCCTGCCGGGCTTTTCGACCGCGGCGCTCGACGCGCTCGACCCGAGCCGGCTCGCCGGACTGAACTGCGGGGCGCAGCGCGCGGGGTCGGCGCTGGCGCAGAATCTGCTCGTCGCGGCGGCGATGGCGGCGCCCGCCAGCCAGGTGCGGCCGATTCCGCTCTATCCCGATCTTGCCGCATCACCATTTCCCGTCTCGACACGCGATGCGCAGGCGCGAAGTTATTTCAGCCAGGGCCTGCTCCTCAATTACGGCTTCAACCATGCCGGCGCAGTGCGTTCCTTCCGCGAGGCGCAGCGCCGCGACCCGGACTGTGCGCTCTGCTGGTGGGGCGAGGCGGTGGCGCTGGGGCCGAACATCAACGCGCCGATGGACGAGCGCGACCGCACGGCGGCGCTCGATGCCATGGACCGGGCGATGGTGCTGCGGGCCGCGGCGTCGCCGATGGAGCGGGCGCTGATAGAAGCCGTCGCGCATCGCTATTCGCGCGATGCCGGCGCGGATCGCGCCGCGCTCGACGCCGGCTACGCCGATGCGATGCTCGGTGTCGCGCGCGCTTTTCCGGGCGACGACGATGTCGCGGTGCTCGCGGCGGAGGCGGCGATGGATACGACGCCGTGGAACTATTGGGAAGCCGACGGAAAAACACCGGTGGGCCGCATTGGCGAAGCGGTGCGGCTGATCGAAATCGTGCTGCGCCGCAACCCCGACCATGTCCAGGCGAACCACCTCTATATCCATCTGATGGAGGCGCGCGATCCGCAGCGGGCCGAGGCGGCGGCGGACCGGCTGGCGAAACCGCTGGCGCCGAGCGCCGCGCATCTCGTCCACATGCCGGGGCATATCTATCAGCTGCGCGGCCGGCACGCCGATTCGATCCGCGTCAACGTCGCCGCGGCGCGCGCGGACGAAGCCTTTATCCGCAGCGCGGGCGACGACGGTCTGGTGCGCTATGGCTATTATCCGCACAATGTTCACTTCATCGTCACCTCGGCGCAGATGGCGGGCGACATGCGCACCGCGGTCCGCGAGGCCCGGCGCCTGCGCAGCGTGCTCGACCCCGCGACCTCGGCGCGGATCGGCTGGATTCAGGCGATCGATGCGGCACCCTATTTCGCGATGGCGCAGTTCGCCGATCCGAAGGCCATATTGGCGATGGTCGCGCCCGATGCGCGCCTGCCCTATCCGACCGCGATGCGCCATTATGCGCGCGGTGCCGCCTATGCCGCGCTGCGCGATCGTGCCGGATTCGAAGGCGAAATGGCCGCGATGGCGAAGCTGCGCACGTCGGGCGCGCTGGCCGACCTGATCGAGCAGGGCCTGCCCGCGACGGATTTGGTGATGCTGGCCGAACGGGTCGCGCGCGGCCGGTTCGCGGCATCGCTCGGCCGCCATGACGAGGCGATCGCTTTCTATCGGCAGGCGATCGAAATCGAGGACGGCCTGCCCTATCAGGAGCCGACCTTCTGGTATTATCCGGTCCGGCAATCGCTCGGCGCGGCGCTGTTCCAGGCGCGGCGGTACGACGAGGCGAGCGAGGCATTTCGCGGCGCGCTGGCGCGGACGCCGAACAACGGCTGGGCGCTTTACGGGCTCGGTCGGAGCGAGTCCGCGCGCGGTCGCAGGCTCGAAGCCGCGGCCGCGGACCGGGCGCTGTCGAAGGCGTGGCTCGGCGACCGGCGCTGGCTTCGCATGGATCGTCTGTAGCTGGCGTCCGCCTCCGCAGCGCGCAGTCGGTTCCGGAAAGCGCGCCAGGCGGCGTTTCCGGCTCTATTTCCTCTCCTCCAGTTCGCGCAGCAGAAAGGCGTGGAGCATCGCCGCGCGCACGGCATCCTCGGCGTGATCGGCACCGACCGAATGACCGCCCTCCAGATATTCGTGGTAATAGACGCGGTTGCCGTATTCCTCCAGCTTCGCAGCGAACTTGCGCGCGTGGCCGGGGTGGACGCGGTCGTCCTTGGTTGACAGGTAGAGGAAGATCGGCGGATAGGAGACGCCGTCGCGCACATTCTGATAGGGCGAATATTGCGCCATGAAGGCCCAGTCCTCCGCCTTGTCGGGATCGCCATATTCGGCGACCCACGATGCGCCCGCGAGCAGGTGCGAATAGCGCTTCATGTCCTTGAGCGGCGAGCCGGAGATCACCGCGCCATACAGGTCGGGACGCTGCGTCATCGCCGCGCCGACCAGCACGCCGCCGTTCGACCGGCCCGAAATCGCGATCCCACCCTTTGCGCTGACCCCGGTCTTCACCAGATCCTCGGCGACCGCGTGGAGGTCATCGAAGCTGTTCTGGCGCTTCTCGCGCAGCGCCGCCTGATGCCAGGCGGGGCCATATTCGCCGCCGCCGCGGATATTGGCGAGCACATAGGCGTTGCCGTCCTCGACCCAGAACAGGCCCAGCGGTCCTGCGCGATAGGGCTGGCCGGTCAGATAGCCCGGCGTCTGCGCCGCGCGAAAGCCGCCATAGGCATGGACCAGCGCCGGGACCGGCCCCTTCGTACCGGTCTTGCGGACGAGGAAATAAGGGATTTTCGTTTCGTCCTTCGAGGTGGCGAAGCGCTTTTCGACCGTCATGCCCGCCGCATCGAAGGTGGCGGGCAGGCTTTGCACCGTTTGCGCCGCGCCGGTCTCGGCGACGGCATACAGCGTCGGCGGGTCGAGCATGGTCTCGCTGGTCGCCAGCGCGATATCACGCTTGCCGATCGTGCTCACGAGGTTGACCGTCGCATTGGTCGCGAGCGGCACCTCGCGCTGTGACCAGGCGCCCGTCGCCGCATCGCGGCGCACGGCGAAGAGCTTGCCCTCGACATCGTCGAGCGCCTTGACCCACAGCAGGTTATCGCTCGCCGCGACCTCCTCGATCGCCTGCGCGCGCGTCGGGGTCATCACTGGCACCATCGCCGTCTGGCGCCCCACTGCCATGTCGGCAAGCGACATCGCGACCAGTGAGCCTTCGGCGATCGCGCCCGCCGACTTGTTGAGGAAGACGATCGCCTGTCCGCCGAGCACGTCGCGCAGGTCGGCGGTGTCGGGGATCGGCGCGGTGACGAAGCGCGATCCGTCGGCGCTCGGGATCAGATAGTCGGTCGTGTAGAAGCTCTTGCCGCGCCGGATCAGCGTCCACAGCCGGTCGCCGTCGACGAGCGTGAAGGGCGCCATGCTGACGTCGCTCGTCTCGCCCTCGGCCACCACGGCGGCATCGGACAGCGGCGTGCCGCGCTTCCAGCGTTTGACGATGCGCGGATAGCCCGAAGCCGTCATGCTGCCCGCGCCAAAGTCAGTCGCGACCAGCAGCGTGTCGGCATCCTCCCACGCGACATTGCTCTTTGCTTCCGGCAGCGCGAAGCCGCCGTCGACGAAGCGGCCGGTCGTGCGGTCCCATTCGCGCACGACGTCGGCATCGGTGCCGCCGGGGCTCAGCGAGACGAGGCAGCGGCGATATTCGGGGGCGAGGCAGTCGGCCCCGTGCCAGACCCAGCTTTTTCCTTCCGCCTTGCCGAGTGCGTCGACGTCGATCAGCACCTGCCATTCGGGCTTGCCCGCCAGCCAGGCGTCGAGCGGGCTTTGGCGCCACAGGCCGCGGGGATTCTTCGCATCGCGCCACAGGTTGGTGACGACATCGCCGATCACCTCGTCGGGCATGGCGATCTGGCGTTCGTCGTCGAGGATCGCACGGGCGCGCCGGCGATCCGCCTCGAAGCCAGGGCGCGACAGGATCAGTTTGTCGGTGGCGGCATTTTCCGCCTTCACCCAGTCGAGCGCCTTCGCCCCCTCGATCTCCTCGAGCCACAGCCAACGATCCTCTTCTTCCGCCGCGGCCGGGGCGGCGGCGGACAGCGAACAGGCTAGGGCAAGCGCGGCAAGGCTGGCGCGGATCATCATCATCTCCCCTGAAGCATCCTTTGGCTGATGCTGTGCTAGCATCATCACACACCGCGAGGGAAGGGGCGACCGATGCGTCGGATCAGTTACCGCTCTTACTGGTCGATGACGACCGTGCCCGGATGATGCTTGTCGAGGTGCTTCTTGATGATCTTCAGGTTGCGCGTGTTCGACCGGAACAGCAGGTCGAAGGCGTCGCCCGCGAGCGGGATCGCGCCAAGCGCAGTGTCGACGCTCAGATTGCCGATCATCCGCCAGATCTGCCATTTCGACATGCCGAGGTTGCGCGCCTCCCATATGATATAGGCGCCCATCACCGCGGTGATCGCGTCGCCGACCACCGGAACGAGGCCGACGATCGCGTCGAGCCCGACCGGCCGGTTGATACCGGGGATGGTGAAGCTGCGTTCCAGAATGATTTCCAGCGTCTCGACGCGCTTGCGCAGCGCCGCCGGATCGCGCCGGTTGGGGATCAGCGCCTCGAAGATCGCGTCGGTATTCGGGGACGAAGGGGCCATCGGGGTCCTTTCAGCAAGCGCCCGAAGCTGGGCGCCGTCCGATCAGGTGGGGGCGGCGATCAGGCGATTCAATGGGTGCTGGGCGCGGGCGTTGGCGCGCAGTCCGGTGGTCCGCTGCGACGCGACCGACCAGCGCAGCGGCGTCGCGAGCGGGATGAAGGGGACATAGCGGGCGAGAACCGCCTCGGCCTCGGCGATCTGCGCCGCGCGCAGAGCGGGGTCGTCGTTGAGCGCGGCACGGTCGATCAGCGCCTGCGCTTCGCGATTGCACAGCGTGTCGCTGCGGCACGACAGTCGGCGCAGCGGCCACAGCGCATCGTCGTTGGGCGTCACCTCGTCGATCAGCTTGAGGTCGGTTTCGGCGTCGGCGTCGACGCGGCGGCTCGGCACCCCGATCGCCGCGAAATCGGCGGCGACATAGGCGAAGAGGATGCGCCCGCCGGGCGAATCGGGCACGGCGATGCGCAGCGGCGCGATGTCGCCGCGCGCCGCGCGCCAGCGGTCGACGACGCGCCGCGCCTGGATCAGGCGCGAATCGTCGTCGAAATCGGCCCACGCGGGCAGCAGCGGCGCCGGGCCGCCGTCGCGACGGTAAAGCGCCGGGCGCAGCGTCATCTGCGGCTGCCATTCGGTGAGCCCGAAGGCATCGACGAGCCGCTGCCGCCGGATCGCGCGCACCAGCGCCTCGCGGTTGGCGTCGGTGGCCAGAAATCCCTCGGCGCGCACGAACGCCAGCCCGAACAGGCCGGGAACCGGATCGACGACAAGGCGCGAGCGCCCGATATTCGACGCGACGAAATAGGGCAGCGTCGAAAAGCGCCCGCCGATCACCGCGTCGGCATAGCCGTTCTTGAACCGCGCCAGCGCGCCTGCGGGCGACGTTCCGACGAGTTCGATCGAGGCGGCGGGATCGTTGGCGGCTTCTTCGGCCTCCTCGGGGTCCTCCGCGAGCGGATCGGGAACGGGCGACAACAGCATCGCGCGGCCATGCCGTTTCGGTCGCATCGGTCCCCAGCCCATATCCTTGTCGACGATCGCCATCGACGGTTGGGCGAGCAGTTCGAGAATCGCGGGCTGCGGCGCGGCGAGGCGGATTTCGATGACGCTGTCGGTCATCGCCTTGATCGTCTCGATCTCGGGGAAATCGTCGCGCAGGACATGTCGGCTGCGCGGCGACAGATAGGTGCGCAGGATCGCGGCGACGCGTTCGGCCGTCACCTTGCGGCCGTTGCTCCATTTCGCCTCGCGGATGCGGAAGATATAACTGAGCCCGTCGCCGGTCACCGTCCAGCGCTCGGCGAGGCCGACGTCGATCTGCCCCTCTCCATCATAGCTGACCAGCCCCTGCGCGGTCGCATCGAGCAGTGCGGCATTGGCGGCCGACAATTCGCCGTTCGCCGGATTGGCGGCGGGATTGAGCGGCCCGATCGCCGCGACGCGGACCGGCCCGCGCTCGCCGAACAGCCCGCAACCGGCAAGCAAAAGGGCCAGAAGCCCGGCCGGGACGAACCGCGCGCCGTTGCCGCCAGCCTTCATGACCTGCCTCTCCTCGCTGGTGCGGACGGCGGGACTCGAACCCGCACACCCAGATGGATAGCAGATTTTAAGTCTGCTGCGTCTACCGATTCCGCCACGTCCGCGTGCCGTGCGCCGGTCAAGCCGAAGGGGGAGGGGAGGTCAAGCGATCTTTGCCGCTTCACCCGGCGAACGGGGTCGGCTAGACCGGCGCGATGACGGCCGTGCTCCAGATTTCCAACCTCGGCAAAACCTACAAGAGCGGCCACCGCGCGCTGAGCGGCGTCGACCTGACGATCGACAAAGGCGAGATCTTCGCGCTGCTGGGACCGAACGGCGCGGGAAAGACGACGCTGATCGGCATCGTCTGCGGCATCGTGACGCCGAGCGAGGGGGCGGTGACCGTCGGCGGGCACGATCACCAGCGCGACTATCGTGCCGCGCGGTCGATGATCGGGCTGGTGCCGCAGGAACTTCATACCGACGCGTTCGAAAAGGTCATCACGACGGTCAGCTTCTCGCGCGGGCTGTTCGGCAAGCCGCGCGATCCGGCGTTCATCGAGCAACTGCTGCGTGACCTGTCGCTGTGGGACAAGCGGAACGCGAAGATTCTCGAACTGTCGGGCGGCATGAAGCGCCGCGTGATGATCGCCAAGGCGCTGTCCCACGAACCCGAAATCCTCTTTCTCGACGAACCGACCGCGGGCGTCGATGTCGAACTGCGCCGCGACATGTGGAACATGGTGCGCGGCCTGCGCGACCGCGGCGTCACCATCATCCTGACTACCCATTATATCGAGGAGGCTGAAGAGATGGCCGACCGCGTCGGGGTGATCAGCAAGGGCAAGCTCATCCTCGTCGAGGACAAGGACGCGCTGATCAAGAAGCTGGGCCGCAAGACGCTGACGCTCAACCTGTCGGAGCCGCTGGCCGCCCTTCCCGCCGGGCTCGACGACTGGTCGCTCGAACTCGCGGGCGAGGGGCACGAACTCGTCTATGAATTCGACAGCCAGGCCGAGGCGACCGGCGTCCCGTCGCTGCTGCGGCGGTTGAGCGATCTTGGCATTCCCTTTCGCGACCTCCACACACGGCAAAGCTCGCTCGAGGAGATTTTCGTCGGGCTGGTCCACGAATCGAAAAGCGACGACGCGGGCGCGCAGGGGGCCACGGCATGATCGGGAATTTCCGCGGCATCCGCGCCATCTACGGGTTCGAAATGGCGCGCTTCGGGCGCACCTTCTGGACCAGCCTGCTGCTCCCGGTGATCACTACGACGCTCTATTTCGTCGTCTTCGGCTCGGCGATCGGCAGCCGGATGAGCGCGGTCGGCGACGTGCCCTATGGCGCCTTCATCGTGCCGGGGCTGATGATGCTGACGATGTTCACCGAAAGCATCAGCAACGCCAGCTTCGGCATCTACATGCCCAAATGGACGGGGACGATCTACGAGATGCTCTCGTCGCCCATGTCGCCGCTCGAACTGCTGATCGCCTATGTCGGGGCGGCGGCGACGAAGTCGGTTATCATCGGTGCGATCATCTTCGCGACCGCGCACCTGTTCGTCGATGTCCAGGTTGCGCATCCGTTGCTGATGGCCGCCTTCATGGTGCTGATGGCGGTGACCTTCTGCCTGTTCGGCTTCATCATCGGCATCTGGGCGCAAAGCTTCGAGCAGTTGCAGGTCATCCCGCTGCTTGTCGTCTACCCGCTGACCTTCCTCGGCGGCGCCTTCTATTCGATCGACATGCTGCCGGCCGCGTGGCGCGCGCTGACCTTGTTCAACCCGGTCGTCTATCTGATAAGCGGCTTCCGCTGGACCTTCTTCGACCGCGGCGATGTCGGCATCGGCGTCAGCATGGGCGCGGTCGCGATCTTTCTCGCGCTGTGCCTTGCGGTGATCTTCTGGGTGTTCCGGACGGGATATCGGCTCAAGAATTGAGGCAAGCACATCGCCAACCGCCGTAAGATGTGACCCCCTCAGTCGTTCAACCGTTCGCGCATTTCCTTGCCGGGCTTGAAATAGGGGACGTTCTTCGCCTTGACCGCGACCGGCGTCCCGGTGCGGGGATTGCGCCCCGTTCGCGATTCGCGCGCGCGCGTCGAAAAGGCGCCGAAACCACGCAATTCCACCCGTCCGCCCGCAGCGAGCTGCTCGATGATGGAATCGAAGAAGGCGTCGACGATCCTCTCGACCTCCTCCAGGCGCAAATCGCTGTTTTCGCTCGCGATCTTCTGAACCAGTTCTGACCGGATCATCTGCTTCCCCTAAATGTGCCACGCGCATCCCGCGGACGCGGGTTATCCGGCCGTTGCCGGCGACGATGCGTAGGACCCCTCCCGACGCGGCGCCGAGATTATCACGAATCGCTATCCCGTCAAAATCTATCGCCGAAAGAAAAAGGCCCGCAGAGGGACACTCTGCGGGCCTTTTCTTCGCTCTGGCGCGAAAGGAGGAAATCAGTCCTTCTTGCCGGCCTTCAGCGCCTCGCCGAGGATGTCGCCGAGCGACGCACCCGAGTCCGACGAGCCGTACTGCGCGACGGCCTGCTTCTCTTCGGCGATCTGCAGCGCCTTGACCGAGAAGGTCGGCTTCTTCGAACGGTCGAAGCCGGTGACCATCGCGTCGAACTTCTGCCCGACCTGATAGCGCTCGGGGCGCTGCTCGTCGCGGTCGCGGCCCAGGTCGGCGCGCTTGATGAAGCCCGTCGCGCCGTCGTCGCCGGCCTGCACTTCCAGCCCGTTGTCGCGGACTTCGAGCACGGTGACGGTGACGGTCTCGTTCTTCTTAAGCGAGCCGGAGCCGGCGCCGGCGCCGACCGCCGGAGCACCCTTTTCAAGCTGCTTGATGCCGAGGCTGATGCGTTCCTTCTCGACGTCGACGTCGAGAACGACGACCTGCACCTGCTCGCCCTTGCGGTGGAGATGCAGCGCTTCCTCGCCCGAGATGCCCCAGGCGATGTCCGACATATGGACCATGCCGTCGACGTCGCCGGGCAGACCGACGAACAGGCCGAACTCGGTCGCGTTCTTGACTTCGCCTTCGACGACCGAACCGATCGGATGCGCTTCGGCGAAGGCACCCCAGGGGTTCGACTGCGCTTGCTTGAGGCCCAGCGAAATGCGGCGCTTGTCGCTGTCGACTTCCAGGACGATGACGTCGACTTCCTGACTCGTCGAAACGATCTTGCCGGGGTGGACGTTCTTCTTGACCCACGACATCTCGCTGACGTGGACCAGCCCTTCGATGCCCGGCTCCAGCTCGACGAACGCGCCATAGTCGGTGATGTTGGTGACGGTGCCCTTCAGTTTGGCGCCGACCGGATATTTGGCGGCGACGCCTTCCCACGGATCGGCCTCAAGCTGCTTCATGCCTAGGCTGATGCGCTGCGTGTCGCGGTTGATGCGGATGATCTGCACCTTCACCGTGTCGCCGATATTGATCACCTCGCTCGGGTGGTTGACGCGCTTGTAGCTCATGTCGGTGACATGGAGCAGGCCGTCGATGCCGCCGAGGTCGACGAACGCACCGTAATCGGTGATGTTCTTGACCGCGCCTTCGATGATCTGACCTTCTTCCAGGTTCTGGATCAGGCCCGAACGCTGTTCGGCGCGCGTTTCCTCGAGGATCGCGCGGCGCGACACGACGATGTTGCCGCGGCGACGGTCCATCTTCAGGATCTGGAAGGGCTGCGGCAGGTCCATCAGCGGGCCGACGTCGCGCACGGGGCGGATATCGACCTGCGAACCCGGAAGGAAGGCCACCGCGCCGCCGAGGTCGACGGTGAAGCCGCCCTTGACGCGGCCAAAGATGACACCCTCGACGCGGGCTTCCTTGTTGAATTCTTCTTCCAGCCGGTCCCAGGCGGCTTCGCGGCGAGCACGGTCGCGGGACAGCATGGTTTCGCCATTGGCGTTCTCGACGCGGTCGACATAGACTTCGACCTCGTCGCCGACCTTCAGGTCGGCCTTCTGGCCCGGCATCGCGAATTCGCGAAGCGCCACGCGGCCTTCGCTCTTCAGGCCGATGTCGATCACTGCCAGGTCGTTTTCGATCGCGGTCACGGTGCCCTTGACGACGCGGCCTTCAAAGCCGCCGTCGGCGCCGCCCAGCGATTCATCGAGCATCGCGGCGAAATCGTCGCGCGTCGGAAAAGCCGTAGAGGCCATAGATGATTTCCTTACTTCACATGTTTCCGGCCAAGCGGTTGGGTCCGCTGGTCTTGTGGCCGAACCGTCCTGCCCGCCGAATGCGAAACAGGACGTCGTCGGGGCGCCTCGCAAGGTGAGCCACGGGCAAAGCAAAAAGGGCGCGACGAGGGTGCCCCGTCACGCCCGACGCTCCGGTGGGAGCGACGGTTCATCCGTGCCTCGACCGGCAAACCGCCCGTCGGACGGCGCGCATATAAGCGGGGAGGCGGTTTTCGGCAAGGAAAAAGGGCGTGCCGGTCGAGACGGCTGAGCCTTGAATGGTGGAGCAGATGATATTCGCGCAGAGGCGCAGAGATCGCAGAGGATTTTGGTTCACGCGGAGACGCGGAGGCGCGGAGATTATGGTTTGGGCCGATAGGCCCTTCTTGCTCCCCCGCATCGCGGTTCCAGATAGGTTGCAGAAGAAAGCCGCTTCGCGGCAAGCGCCATCTCTCCGCGCCTCCGCGTGAATCCTTTTCACTTTACCCTCTGCGATCTCTGCGCCTCTGCGCGAATATCTTCTTTCAGCCCCGCTTCCCGACTTTATCCTCGACAAATGCGATCGCTGCCATGATGCCCGCATCCCGGTCCAGCGTCGTATTGTCGAGCAGCAGTGCATCCGCCGCGCGGCGCAGCGGTGCGTCGGTGCGCCCGGTGTCGCGCGCGTCGCGGGCATGGATGTCGGCGAGCACCGCGTCATAGGTGACTTCGACGCCGCGCCCCAGCATCTCTGCATGGCGCCGCCGCGCCCGCTCCTCTGGCGTGGCGGTCACGAACAGCTTGGCGTCGGCGTGCGGCGCGATCACCGTGCCGATGTCGCGTCCGTCGAGCACCGCGCCGCCCGGCTGGTTGGCGAAATCGACCTGCCGCTGGAACAGCGCCGCCCGCACCGCGGGATGGATCGACACACGGCTCGCGAGGCTGCCGGTGCTTTCATAGCGCAGCGCCGGATCGTTCAGCAGACTGTCGGGAAAATCGCACGCGGCGAGCGCATCGTCCGCATCGTCGGGATCGCCATGGTCGAGCTGCGTCTGATAGCCGACGGCGCGATAGAGAAGCCCCGTGTCGAGCACCGGCAGCCCGAAATGCGCCGCCAGCGCGCGCGCGATTGTCCCCTTGCCCGAAGCGGTGGGACCATCGACGGCGACGATCATGCCTGCAGGCTTTCGAGCAGCGCCTCGAAATTGGGAAAGCTGGTCGCGACCGGGCCCATATCGTCGATCGTCACCGGTGCCTTGCCGACGAGGCCCGCGACCGCGAAGCTCATGCAGATGCGGTGGTCGAGGTGGCCGGCGATGGTCGCGCCGCCGGGCAGCGGGTCGCCGCCGGTGCCGTCGATTGCCAGCCCGTCCGCGCTTTCCTCGACCTGCGCGCCGATGGCGGTGAGACCGGCGGCCATCACCGCCAGCCGGTCGCTCTCCTTGACGCGCAGTTCGTCGAGGCCGGTGGTGACGGTGCGCCCTTCGGCAAGCGCGGCGGCGACGAACAGGATCGGATATTCGTCGATCATGCTCGGCGCGATGGCGGGATCGACCTCGATCCCCTTCAGCGCGCTGTGACGGACGTGCAGGTCGGCGACCGGCTCGCCGCCGACTTCGCGCGGGTCGAGCAGTTCGATATCGCCGCCCATTGCCTGCAGCACCTCGACCAGCCCGGCGCGCGTGGGGTTGAGGCCGACATTGGCGATGACGACGTCCGATCCGGGCACGATCAGCGCCGCGACGATGAAGAAGGCCGCCGACGAGGGGTCGCCGGGGACGGCGATCGTCTGCGGCCGAAGCTCGGCCTCGCCGCGGATGTGGATGCGGCGGGTGCCGTCGCCGTCGGTCTCGACGTTCAGGTCGGCGCCGAAGCCCTTCAGCATC
Source organism: Sphingopyxis sp. SCN 67-31 (assembly GCF_001725095.1). Lineage (NCBI taxonomy): Bacteria > Pseudomonadati > Pseudomonadota > Alphaproteobacteria > Sphingomonadales > Sphingopyxidaceae > Sphingopyxis > Sphingopyxis sp. SCN 67-31. The sequence continues at coordinate 49,932 of NZ_MEFH01000015.1, forward strand.
CGCTCGCTATGGTCGCGCGTCGGGATGGGCTCGATCACCTCGGTGATGCCCGGCGTGTTCAGTCCCGCGAGCAGCACCGCGCTCTTCACCTGCGCCGACGCCATCGGCAGGCGGTAGGCGAGGGGGATCGCCGGCGCGAGGCCGCGGACCATCAGCGGCAGGCGCCCGCCGGGCGAGGCCGATATGTCCGCGCCCATCTGCGACAGCGGGTCGATGACGCGTCCCATCGGGCGGCTCGACAAGCTGGCGTCGCCCGTGAAGGTGACGGTGATCGGATGGCTCGCGACAAGGCCCATCAGGAGGCGCGTCGAGGTGCCGCTGTTCCCCATTTCAAGCGCTTCGCGCGGCTGGAGCAGGCCGCCTACGCCTACGCCGTCGATTACCCATTCGCCGTCGCCCGTCCGCTCGATGCTCGCGCCCATCGCGCGCATCGCCGCCGCCGTCGCGAGCACGTCATGCCCTTCGAGTAGCCCCGTGACGCGGCTCGTGCCGACCGCCAGCGCTGACAGCATCAGCGCCCGGTGCGAAATGCTCTTGTCGCCGAGAATCGCGATCTTACCTTTCAGCGGAGCGGAAGCGGAAAAGGCGCGCGGGCTGGGGTTGGGGTCTGTCATGGCGTGCGGCTTTTGACAGCGGGCAAACAATCTGGCAAGGCGCACGCCGATTTGGCGGGTGGCTGTTCCGGTGCCGCCCTTTCTCCGAAATTTATCTTATTCCTTCAAAGGGTTACGAGGCTTCTATGGTAAAGGCTGAATGGGGCGCGAAGCGAAGCTGCCCGAAATGCGCGACGCGATTCTACGATCTGACCAACGACGACCCGGTCACCTGCATCAACTGCGGCTATGCCTGGATTCCGGAATCGGTGCTGAAATCGAAGCAGCCGATGCCGTTCGAGGAAGTCGAGAAGCCCGGCAAGGCCAAGGAAGAGGCGGCCGACGACGATCTGGATCTGGACGTCGATGTCGACGAGGACAGCGATTCGCCCGACAATGACGTCGATCTGGGCGGCGACGACGATCTGGGCGTCGCGACCGGCGACGACGAGGACGACGAAAACTGACAATCGGACGCATGGGGCCAAAAAAGCATCGCGCGATGCATTTGGCCCCTTGCATATGGGACACGCGCTGGTAAAGGCGGCGTCCCGATCGCATCACCCAGAGCGATCGTCCGAAATGGCGCGGGGCCTTAGCTCAGCTGGGAGAGCGCTACAATGGCATTGTAGAGGTCACCGGTTCGATCCCGGTAGGCTCCACCATTTCGACAACCCGACCCGGAAACGGCCCGATGCGACAGCATGCGGGTCTTTTTCTTGCGAAACTGACAGGGGACGTCAGAGCGCGAGTTCCTCTTTCTCGAATAGCGGTTCCAGCATGATCGGATCGGCGAGCGTGATGCGGTCGAGGATCGAGGCGGTGTCGTCGCGCACCCGCAGCATCAGGCTGCGCAGCCGGCATTCACTTTCGGGCAGGCAGTTCTTGCAATGCTCGTGCGCGTTGCGCGCCGCGCAGGGCACGAGCGCTAGCGATCCGCGCGTCAGCCGGACGAGGTCGCCATAGCTGATGTCGACCGGCGGCAGCGCGAGCTGGTAGCCGCCATCGCGCCCCCGCTGCGAGATCAGCAGCCCCTCGCGCGCCATCTCGGACAGGATGACGGTCAGGAATTTGGGCGGGATGTTCTGCGCGTCTGCAATATCCGCAAGCTGCACCTGCCCCTTGCCCCAATGGTCGGCAAGATGCTGAAAGGCGCGGATCGTGTAGCGGGTCTTTTGCGAGAGCATGGCGGCGTTACTGTGACATATTCCAGCTTAATTCAACCTGTCTGGATGAGATTCGGGAAAGGTTGATGAAAATCACAGTGGGTGGCATGAATCGACGCCAATGGGATCGCGCAGTTTGCCCGTTTCGGGCGCGACAAGGAATAGGGCGATGCGGAAGCTATTCGAAGGCCCGGCGGTTCTCGCGGCGTGCATGCTGGTCGCTGGGCCGGCCCAGGCGCAGTTCGGCGGCCTGCTGCGCAAAGTGACGACGCCGGCACCGAGCCCGAGCAGTGACGACAATGGCGGTTGTCCCAAGGGCAAGAAGGGCAGCGGCGTCGGGCGCAGCATATTGGGCGGAGTGATCCGCGATGCCGTCGGCGACGCGGCGAGCAGGGCCGGCGTCTACAGCTATGTGCCGATCGCGGAGGTGAGCGGGACGCTGACAGATGCGATCGCCTGCCGGCTCGATCCCGCCGAACAGGTGCAGGCGGCGCAGGCAACCGAAGAGGTCACGCGCGGCGAGGCGGTGGGCGCGACGTCGAACTGGACCAGCGAAACGCGCGAGAATGTCAGCGGTTCGTCGACCGTCGCGTCGATCAATCAGGAGGACGGCGGCCGCAAGTGTATGACCGTCAACGATTTCATCATCGTCGACGGGGAAGAGACGCGCGTCACGAAGCGGATGTGCAAGGGGCCGGACGACGCGCGCTATGTCCTGGCTGCCTGACCTGTCCCGCGTGCTGGCGGGGGCACTGGCGCTGACCTCGCTGACCGCGGCGACCGAGCGTGACCCACTGAACCCCACCTGTCCGCTCAATCCCAACTGGTCGACCAATGCGACGATGACGCTGACCGTCGAGACGCGTGGTCGGATGAAGGTCATGCTGGCCGAAGGGCGGGTCGATCCGGGCCTGCCCGAACGCCTCGCCGCGGCGCTGAAGGCCAACCCCGACGTCAGCGAGATCTGGCTGCGTTCGCCCGGCGGCGACGCGCGCGCGGGCAATGCTGCGGGGCGCATCATCCGGTCGAACACCGGTCTCGGCACGCGCATCCCCAGCGGTTGGGCCTGCTTCAGCGCCTGCAACTTCGTGTTCATGGGCGGCGCCCCGCGAATCATCGAACCCGGCGGCGAGTTCATCGTCCACATGTTCACCAGCACCGGCGACCGCGCCGCGATCGACCAGAGCGTGGCGATGGGCACCGATGCGACCACCGAACTGATCGGCGACGTCGAACAGGACAGCGCGCTGCTGGCGAGCGAGGACAACGACTTCCTGATCCGGATGGGCGTGTCGCGCAAATTGCTGACCGAGGTGATGTATCGGCAAAAGGCGGTCAAGGGCAGCGGGGCGGACAAGTCGACCCGCCGCTGCCTGACGCTGGAGGAGGCGCTGAAATATGGCGTGACCTACGCGGTCGAGTGACGGGGGCGTCGCAACGGACGTTATCCCGCCGAAGTATCAGGCGGCATCACGATGAAGCGTCCGGAATCTTTCACTTCTCCGTCATTGCTGCCCCGGACCTGATCCGAGGAAAGCAACCCAGAGTGTGCGTAAACCGCTCTGGATTGCTTCGCTGCGCTCGCAATGACGACAATGCCGGATTCGGTGGTGAAGGGCTTACTGCCCCTTGAACGCGGCCTTGCGCTTCTGAAGGAAGGCCGCGACGCCTTCGACCGCATCGGCGCTGTTGCCGGCGCGATACTGGCCCATCGCCTCCGCATCGAGCGTATCGGAATAGCTTTGGGTCAGCCCGCCGCGCAGCACCTGGCGCATCGTGCCGAGCGCGACCGTCGGGCCGCTCGCAAGGCGCTTCGCCAGTGCCTGGGCTTCGGCCATCAGGGCGTCGTCCGCGACCGCCTTGTAGATCAGGCCCCAGTCTGCCGCCTGCTCGGCCGGAATCTTTTCGCCCAGCATCATCATCTGCGTGGCGCGCGGTAGGCCGATCAGCCGCGGCAGCAGCCACGACGATCCGCCGTCGGGGATGAGTCCGATGTTGACGAAGGCCTGGAGGAAATAGGCGCTCTTGCCCGCGAGGGTGAAGTCGCCCGACAACGCGAAGCTGCATCCGACGCCGGCGGCGGGGCCGTTGACCGCGGTGACGACGGGAATGTCGAGGTTCGCGAGCGCGAGCAGCATCGGATTGTAATGGTTGCGCAGCGCCTTGCGACTGTTAGCGCCGCCGCCGACCGCCGACGCGCTGCGGTCGCCTGCCAGGTCGGCGCCCGAACAGAAGCCGCGCCCTTCGCCGGTGATCAGCAGCGCCCGCGCGCCGAGCACGCCCATCCAGTCGAGCGCCGCGCGAATATCGTCGGCCATCGCCGGTGGCATCGAGTTCAGCCGCTCAGGCCGGTTCAGCGTGATGGTCGCGACATCGTCGGCGACGGCAAGCTTGATCGTGTCGAAGGTCGGAAGGTCGGTCATGGGGAAGAAATCCTCTCGGGGCTGCTTTACCTTTACGTTCACGTAAGGATGTGACCCATTTGTGGGGCGAGTGCAAGGGGGAGGGGAGATCGGATGGCGACGGCTGGAAACGACCGATAGCGGTCATGGGCGCCAACCTTGAATCGGATTCGCGCAGAGGCGCAAAGATCGCAGAGGCGCGCGCGCTTCATCTCTGCGATCTTTGCGCCTCTGCGCAAATTTCGTGGAATGCCAGGTATCGGCCGAAGCGCGATATTCCTTTTCTCGTCACCCTGAACCGGTTTGGCAATTATCCCTTTTCGACAAGTCACTGTTCCCCGGCGAAAGCCGGGGTTCAGATGGCACAACGCTGCCCCCCGTGGACCCCGGCTTTCGCCGGGGAACAGCTCCCTACTTGCCTGAAGGGTACATATCCCAACCTGTTTCAGAGCCTGCCCCGGACCCGATCCGGGGGTCCATGGTCTGCCGTTTCCTTCGGCGCGGCGCCGATTTCGAGTCCCGGCCATGGATGCTGAAACAAGTTCAGCATGACGAAGGTGAAGGGCGGGCGCTACTCCCGGAACCGCAGCGCTTTCCTAATATCGGGGCATGATAGCCCTTTCGCGATGCGCCGCTCCGTTCGCCCTCTCTCCTCCCTTCCGCCACGGCTTCAGCCCGGCTCAGGAGACGAAATGGAGGGGGACGTCGTGTGACTTTCGTATACTTTGAAATAAAATGTCGCGGGTGATTCGCCATATGTCGATAGGCCCTATTCGTCACCCACCCGCACGAACCGCATGGTGCCCTCGGCGCGATGCAATGTCAGGCCGCGCTCGGTGCGCTCAGCGCACGCACCCTCGAAATCGACGACGCCGATGTCGTTGGGTTCGATGATCACGCGCAGCTTGCCGCCGTCGGCTCCGGTCAGGTCGAAGCGCGGCGCGGTGATGCCGTAAATCGGCTCGCGCACCTCGATCCAGCGCGGGATGCGCGGGTCGTCGTCGGGCATCGTCCAGCCGTCATATTGGGTGTAGCCGTCGATCGGCGCGCCGCTGTCGAAACCGATCGTGAAATCGACGCCTGCGATGGTCCGGCCGTTCGGCCAGGTGACGAGGATGGTGGGCACCGCGCCGTCGATCTCGCCGGTCGTGCCTTTCGACATCGTCGGCGGCACCGGCTTGGGGTCGGTGGTCAGGCAGATCATGGCCCCGCGCGCTTCCCAGCGCCCCTCGGCGCGTTCGTCGAGCGCGCCCGCAGCGAGCCCATATTGGAAACGCCCGTCGTTCCTTATCAGCAGGCCGCCGCCAACGTCGGGGCCTTCGGCAAGGCCGTATTCGCCGATGAACGGTGAATCCTGCGCGGCGACGGGCGCGCCGATCAGCGCGAGGGCAAGAAGGGAGTTTCGCATTGTCCGCTCTTGCCTATGCGATGGCGGCGGCGCCAGCCCCTTTCCACTCGCCCCGCACCCTGCTAACCGCCCGCGCCATGTCCCAGAACCGTCCCGACCGCCGCACCTTCGCCATCATCTCGCACCCCGACGCGGGCAAGACCACCTTGACCGAAAAGCTGCTCGTCGCGGGCGGCGCGATCCACATGGCGGGCGAGGTGAAAGCGCGCGGGCAGGCGCGGCGCGCGCGCTCCGACTGGATGAAGATCGAGCAGCAGCGCGGCATCTCGGTCACATCGTCGGTGATGACCTTCGAGCATGCGGGGCTGGTCTTCAACCTGCTCGACACGCCGGGGCACGAGGATTTCAGCGAGGACACCTATCGCACGCTGACCGCGGTCGACAGTGCGGTGATGGTGATCGACGCCGCCAAGGGCATCGAGCCGCAGACGCTGAAGCTGTTCGAAGTGTGCCGCTTGCGATCGGTGCCGATCGTCACCTTCATCAACAAGGTCGACCGCGAAGGTCAGTCGCCCTTCGAACTGCTCGACGAGGTCGCCGACCGGCTCGCGCTCGACGTCTGCCCGATGAACTGGCCGGTGGGGATGGGCGGAACCTTCTCCGGCCTCTACGATCTCGTCGAACCGTCGCTGGCAGTCCCGGGCAAGGAAGCTTCGCGCGCATTCGAGGGCGAGCGGATCGCGCTCGCCGGCCATGACGATCCGAAGCTGGCGGCGGCGGTCGACTCGCGCGCGCTCGACCAGTTCAACGAAGAGATCGAACTGGCTTCGGCGGGTTATGCGCCCTTCGACGCGGCGGCTTATCGCGGCGGCGACCTGACGCCAGTCTATTTCGGGTCGGCGCTCAAGGAATTTGGCGTCGTCGACCTGCTCGCCGCACTCGCCGCGCATGCGCCGGGGCCGCAGCCGCAGCCCGCCGAGCCTGCGCCCGTGCGCCCCGACGACGATGCCGTCACCGGCTTCATCTTCAAGGTGCAGGCGAACATGAACCCCGCGCACCGCGACCGCATCGCCTTCATGCGCCTGTGCTCGGGCAAGTTCGAGCGCGGCATGCGATTGACGCAGGGCGGGACGGGCAAGGCGATCGCGATCAGCCGCCCGATGCTGTTCCTCGCGCAGGACCGCGAAATGGCCGAGGAAGCGTGGCCCGGCGACATCATCGGCATTCCCAACCACGGCACGCTGCGCGTCGGCGACACGCTGTCGGAACGCAGCGACGTTACCATCACCGGCCTGCCCAATTTCGCGCCCGAAATCCTGCGCCGCGTCGCGCTGGTCGATCCGACCAAGACCAAGCAGCTCCGAAAGGCGCTCGACGACATGGCGGAGGAGGGGATCATCCAGGTCTTCTATCCCGAAATCGGGTCGAACATGATCGTCGGCGTCGTCGGCCAGTTGCAGCTCGACGTGCTGATCAGCCGTCTCGAGGCCGAATATAAGGTCGAGGCGAAGCTGGAGGCATCGCCGTGGGACACGGCGCGCTGGATCGCGAGCGACGATCCGGCGGCGCTCAAGGCCTTTCAGTCGGACCATCGTGGCGCGAGCGCGGCCGACCGCGATGGCGCGCCGGTGTTCATGGCGAAGGACGCGTGGGAGGTCGGCTATGTGACGCAGCGCCACCCCGCCATCCGCTTCACCGCGACCAAGGAGCGGCGGTTCGCCGACGCGGGTTGATCGCCCGCAGCGATTCCGCCACCATGACGTCACGTTCGACCATGGGTGGGGAGGGGATGGATGCGCGCTTTGGGAATGATCGCCGCCGCGGCGCTGATGAACGGAACGCCGGCCGGGGCACAGCCTGCGATCGAACTGCCGATCGCGCCGGGTTTCTGGACTAACGACACCGAAAAATGCGCCACGGTGCATCACGGCTATGTCTTCGACGGAACGCGCTGGGGCGCGCTCTATTATTATGGCCCCAACGGCAGCATGGGCCCCGCCGCCGAACTCGAACCGATCACGCAGACGCGCGCGGGGCCGGACGGCTTCACCCAGATGCAGTTCGGCGGCTACGACGGCGCGGGCTATTTCCGCATCAAGCGGGTCGAAACGGATCGCGCGCTTTACCGCGTTGGCGCACCTTTTCGGGACGAGATTCAGGAAATGGACGAGCCGCTGATCCGCTGCGATTTCAAGGCGATGTCACCGAAGATGCAGGTGGCGATCCGCCGCTTCGCGCCCGCGCTAGCGGTCAGATAAGACTGAGCAGGTCACTAGGTGCGGCGGGGGCTTCCTCCTCCTCTTCCCCCTCGAACTTGCTCAGCGTCACCCCCAGCAGGCGGATGCCCTGCTCGACGGGCAGCAGCGGGGCCAGGATCGCCTCGCCCACCGCGAGCAACGCCGCGCCGTCGCCGATGGGGAAGGGGACCGATTTCGCCCGCGTGATCGTCCGGAAATCGGCGTAGCGCAGCTTGAGCGTTACCGTGCGGCCGCGCGCATGACGCTTGGCGGCGCGGTCCCAGACGACGGTACAGACATGCGCGAGCGCCTCGCGGATCTCGACGTCGGCGATCAGGTCGTGGAAGAAGGTCCGCTCGCCGCCGAGCGACTTGAGCGGCCGGTTCGACTTGACGCGGCGATGGTCGATCCCGCGCACCAGATTGTGGAGCCATTCGGCGCTGTTGCCGAAATGCGCGGCGAGCCATGCCCTGTCCTTCGCCGCCAGATCGGCACCGGAAAAGATGCCGAGCCCCTCCATCTTCGCCGCCGTCACCGGGCCGATGCCGTGAAAGCGGCGGATCGACAGCGTCTGGACGAAGGCGGCGCCCCGGCGCGGCGGAATGACGGTCAGCCCGTCGGGTTTGTTCTGGTCGGAGGCAAGCTTGGCGATGAACTTGTTGTAGGAGACGCCGGCTGACGCGGTGAGGCCGGTCTCGGCGCGGATACGGGCGCGGATCGCACGCGCCGCGGCGGTCGCGCTGCCCAGTCCGGCCTTGTCGCGCGTGACGTCGAGATAGGCCTCGTCGAGCGCCAGCGGCTCGACCTCGTCGGCATAGTCGCGAAAGATGGCGCGGATCTGGTGTGAAATCTCGCGATAGGCGTCGAAGCGCGGTGGGACGAAGACTAGGTCGGGGCAGCGCCGCTTGGCGGTGACGCTCGGCATTGCGGAGCGAACCCCGAATTTTCGAGCCTCATAAGAAGCGGCGGCAACCACGCCGCGCCGCGATGAGCCACCGACCGCAACGGGCTTTCCGCGCAAGGCCGGGTCGTCGCGCTGCTCGACCGAAGCGTAGAAGGCGTCCATGTCGACATGGATGATCTTGCGCACCGGGCCGCCTGCGCCCTCCGCACCGCTGTCGCTGCCCTCGCTCACGCGCCCATCCTATCATGTTGCCATGATGTTCTCAATCGCGGCGCCGGCCCGCTGCCCCCGCCCGATCCGACGTCGACGCTTGACGAATGCGGGCCGAAATGGCAATCGCCGCCGACCTTGGAGACGCGGGTATAGCATAGTGGTAATGCTCTAGCCTTCCAAGCTAGCTAGGCGGGTTCGATTCCCGCTACCCGCTCCAGAGGCTCTTCCGAGGACGTCCGGTAACGTCCAGAAAACGGCTGATTTCTCCCATTTTTTGTGCTATCACCGTCCGGGTTGATACGGGCGTATTTCGTCGCACCCCGACAATTTGGGGGTATATTTGATGGTATGTCCGAGGCAGTCATGGAAGAGATACCATCATGCTGACGGCGGTAGCAGTCAAGGCGGCGAAGGGCCGCGATAAGCCATATAAGCTGGGTGATTCGGGCGGGCTATATCTTCTTGTGACCCCTGCGGGGCGACGATGCTGGCGGATGAACTACCGCTTTCTTGGAAAGCAAAAGACCCTGTCCTTTGGCGCTTGGCCCGATGTTGGCCTTGCCGGAGCCAGAGCCAAGCGCGACGAAGCTCGGCAATTGCTGGCCACCGGGCGCGATCCAGCCGAGCAGGCCAGGCTCGAAAAGGCGGCAGCGAGCATCGCGGCGGCAAACACATTCAAAGCCGTCGCGGAGGAATGGCTGGCCAAGGTCACGAAGGAAGGCCTCTCGCCGGCCACGCTCAAGAAGAACCGCTGGCTGCTGGACTTTTCCTACCAGTTTATCGGGCATCGGCCGATTGCAGAGATCAAGCCGTTCGAATTGCTGACCCTGCTTCGCAAATATGAAACGAAGGGAAAGCACGAAACCGCTCTTCGCCTGCGAAGCATATGCGGTCAGATTTTCCGCTATGCGATCGCCACTGTTCGAGCGGACCGCGATGTTGCCGCCGATTTGCGCGGGGCGTTGATTACACCGAAGGTAACGCATCGCGCCGCCATCACCACACCAGCAGAGGTTGGCGCGTTGCTGCGCGCGATAGAGAGCTATGAGGGCCATCCGTCCACGCTGATCGCGCTGCGCCTTTTGCCCCACGTTTTTGTTCGCCCCGGCGAACTCCGCCATGCCGAATGGAGAGAGTTTGATCTCGACAAAGCGGTGTGGACGATCCCCGAGAGCAAAATGAAGATGCGCCGGGCGCACAAGATTCCGCTTTCCCGGCAGGCTTTGGAAATCATCGCCATGCTGGAATATGATGCCAGCCCGAGTCCGTATCTTTTTCCGTCGCTACGCTCGGCCAGTCGCCCCATGTCGGAAAACACCATCAACGGCGCGCTCCGTCGTCTCGGTTACGCGAAAGATGAAATGACCGGGCATGGCTTTCGCGCGATGGCGAGCACCTTGCTCAACGAAATGGGGCGCTGGAATCCCGATGCGATCGAAAGGCAACTCGCTCACGCCGAAGGCAACGCGGTGCGTCGCGCCTATGCCAGGGGCGAATATTGGGACGAGCGCGTCCAGATGATGCAATTCTGGTCGGATGAACTCGATCGTTTGCGGGAGAACGTAGAGTCCGCAAAGAATGTGGAGCCCGAGAAACTAGCCGTGGGTGCGAGGCGTTCGGGCGGACCGCTCGTCAGTCTGGATAGGTCCAACGATCCACGGCTGCAATGGATTCGATCACGCTCTTCGGGTGTAAAAGCGGATCGTGACGGTCGATCGCAACCTCCGCCCAGTTGAGCCATTGCGCGATGGTCTTGCCCTCGATCACCATTTCCATGTCGAGGTCGGCCTCACGCATGGCCGCAACGAAGCGTCGCAGCAGCGACGTTTCACGCCATGCTGCGGCATGTTCGGCGAACTGCCGGAAGCGATTTTTGTCCAAGCGCCGCTGTGCTTCCTGTTCACTTTGCTGCTTCATCCTCATTTCAGAACGGCGTCTGCGTTCCTCCCGCGCTTCGCGTTCGGCGGCGAGAGCGGGGAGCGCCAAGATCATGGTCGCGACGATGTCGCTGGCAAACTGTTCCATGCGATAGGTTGAACCCTCGCACCACTTGCGGCGGAAGCCTGAAGGCATCCAACTTGTCATCTCGAATATGAGATTGCCCGTCGCTTCGAGATGGTGACGAACGACGTCATCCCCTTTGGGTCGCATGTCCCAGGAGTCGGGCATCCTTGACGTCTTGATCCGCTTCATGCGGTAGCGAAGCTGAAACACGATTGCATCACAGCCCGAACGTGCGGTCAGTTCGCCGTGCTCATTGCGGCTTACCGCCACTCCATGCGTCTCGAGATTCTCGCAAATAGCATCGAGAACGCAAAAAAGGCGCCGATCAGCATCGTTGAAGGGCGTTATCTTCTCCCACGCGCGGGTGCCGCAGTCATAATATTCCCTGCCGGCGCGTATATCCGCTTTTCGGCAAGCGATACGCTCGGCGATGACCGGGTGCGGATGCAACAGCCGCTCAGAAATCCGAACCGGCGGAATCTTTGCCTTGTGCCGATCGACGTGCGATTTGGGCGTCGCGGGAGGGGCCAACAAGTCCGATATGCGAAAGACGATCGCATCTACGCCTCGATTTCCGGACGGAAGCGGCGGTCTTGCACCAACCTGCTTGCCGAATGCGAGCTTGTTCCAATGGCCCCCGAGCGGCCGCGGAATAGCCTCTCGCTTGCACAGGCTGGCAAGCTGTTGGTCGGTAATCCCAAATTCTTCTGCAAGACGTGTCATCGGCTTCTGCCAGACGAGATCGTAAAGTTCTTGCCGCGTTATCGTCGCCTCATCGTTCATGGCCTCGCATTCTCCTACTCCTTCCAACGATGCGCGGCGGTGCATTTCTTGTTTGGTTTCGGGCTTGGATAATTGGGATGTAGATTGTCGGCACCCAATAAATTTGAACAAAATTTACGGGAAATCCTCCGTCGTGCATCGTTAGGGTGAACGGGAGCGAAAAAGTCGAATGACGTGAACCGGGAGAAGCGCGCGCAGATCATGGCCTGGGTGGGGCGGGAAATCCTGCCGCACGAAGCGGACGTGCGCGCCTGGCTTCTCCGCACGCTCGATCCCGACGACCTGGAAGACGTGATACAGGAAACCTATTGCCAGATCGCGGGCCTGAAAGGTGTGAGCCATATCGCCAGCGGTCGCGCCTATTTCTTCACCGCCGCGCGCAGCATCGTTCTCATGCGATTGCGCCGCGCGCGCGTGGTCAGCATTGAATCGGTTACGGAGATCGAGAACACAGGCATCGCAATGGACGAGCCGACGCCCGAACGGGTTGTCGCCGCCCGGCGCGAACTGGAACGGGTGCAGCGTTTTATCGAGGAACTGCCCGACCGCTGCCGAAGGATTTTCGAGCTTCGCAAGGTCGATGGACTGTCGCAGCGCGAGGTTGCCGAGAAGCTTGGCGTTACGGAATTTGTGATCGGGAATGAGGTTGCCAAGGGCATGAAGCTGATATTGCAGTCGATAGCCGATGGCGATCGCAAGACCGCGCGAGCAATGGCAAGAATGGGATATGATGAGCGAGCGCGAAACAGCACAAGCGATCAATGATCGCGCGGCCGAGTGGGTCGCCCGCATGGACCGCGAGGGCCATGACCCTGCCGTGCGCGCCGAACTCAAGGCGTGGCTCGCGGGTGATGATCGCCGTCGCGGCGCCTATTTCCGTGCCAAGGTCGCATGGAACATGCTCGACCGCGCGAGCGTCCTTCGCGCCGGACAACCGCCAGCTTACGAGGTCGCCGCCGCGGGCGGCGGCTGGTTTTCGAGGCGACGTGTCATATTGGGCGGCGGTGCCGTCGCTGCCGCCGCCGCATTGGTGGTCGGCCTTCCGCGCATGGATTTCTTCGCTGCGCCGGATGAGCAAATCCAGACGGCGATAGGAGAAATCCGGCGGGTGCCGCTAAGCGACGGCTCGCTTGCCGCCGTGAACACGCAAACCGCGCTCGACGTGACCATGAAGCCGAAGCTGCGCCAGATCGCGCTCAAGGGCGGCGAGGCGTGGTTTCAGGTCGCCAAGGATCGCGCGCGGCCATTCGTCGTCGAGGTCGGCGACGTGCGCGTTCGCGCGGTCGGCACAGCCTTTTCCGTCAGGCGAGAAGCGAACGGCGTCGATGTGCAAGTGACCGAAGGCGTCGTTGAGGTGTGGCGCGTCGGGGACGAAGCCAATATCCGCCGCGTCAAGGCGGGGACGCGCGCCTTCATCGCACCCGACAAAGCCGTGATGTCGATTGCCGCTGCGAGCGAGGAAATCGACAATGCGCTGGCATGGCGCACCGGCCAGCTCGTGTTCGACGGGGACACGGTCGCGGAGGCGGTGGCCGAGTTCAACCGCTACAATGTCCGCAAGATCGAGCTTTCCGACGCAGCGCTCGGGCAAGAAAAGATGATCGGCCGCTTTCGCACCAATGAACCCGACGCCTTCGCGCACGCCGTTGAGATTCTGACGGATTCTCGCGCCGTCATCACCGCCGACCGGATCATTCTGTCGTCGGATTGACGGATTTTTTCAGAAAAAATTACAAAAAAGTTTCGCTCAAGCATCGTTGTCCATGTGAGCCCGAATGATCGGGCCGGATTACATGGGGGAGGATATTATGCGGTATCGCGATCTTCGCGGCGCTCTCGCGGCGTCAGTAGCAGTCTATGCGGTAGCGGTTGCGACGCCCGCGATGGCCCAGACCAAGAACTTCAATGTCCCGGCGCAGTCGGCCGCCACCGGCATCCCCGCACTCGCGGAGCAGGCCGACATTCAGATTCTCGTCAGCGAAGAAGCGGTGCGCGGCAAGACGATCCGGGCGATCAAGGGGTCGATGACCGTCGATCAGGCCGTCCGCCGCGCCGCCGCCGACGCTGGTCTGCGCGTCGTGTCGAGCGACGGGCGCACCTGGGCGCTGGCATCTGCGATGTCGGGCAACGCGGGAAACGCCGTAACCCTACCAGCCGATGACGGTTATCGCGGCGAGGAAATTATCGTCACTGCGCAGAAGCGCAAAGAAGCGGTGCAGGATGTGCCGATCGCGATCACCGCGCTGTCGCAAAAGGCTCTGGAGGAGCAGAAGATCGAGGGCGGTCCCGACATCATGCGTGCGGTGCCCAACCTGACGTTCAGCAAATCGAACTTCACCGGGTATAATCTGTCGATCCGTGGCGTCGGCACCAAGTCGATCTCGGCGACCAGCGACCCCGGCGTCGCCATCGCCTTCAACAACAGTGCCATGATCCACAACCGCTTCTTCGAACAGGAATTCTTCGACATGGAGCGGGTCGAGGTGCTGCGCGGGCCGCAGGGGACGCTTTATGGCCGCAACGCGACCGGCGGCGTCGTCAACCTGATCACAGCCAAGCCGAAGTTGAATACGTTCGAGGGTAATATCAAAGGCGAGGTCGGCAACTACAACAGCCGCCGCCTGCTCGCGATGCTCAACGTGCCGCTGGTCGATGATGTACTGGCGGTTCGCGTCGCCGGTTCGATGACCCAGCGCAGCGGCTATGACTATAATGCGACGACGAAGAATGACATCAATGGCCGCGACCTTTGGTCGCTGCGTACGTCTGTGGCTTTCGAGCCGGCGCAGTGGTTCCGTGCTAGCCTGATCTGGGAGCGCTTCAGCGAAAACGACAACCGCTCGCGCACCGGTAAGCAGCTGTGCCATCGCGATGATGGGCCGACCCATGTAGGGGGCGTCGATCTGGCTGATAACCTGAACGGCTTTACCGGCATAGAAGTTCGCCGCGCGTTGTTCGGCCAGGGATGCAAGCCCGGCAGCCTTTATGATGACGGTGCCTTCGGCACTCCCAATGGGCTGTCCTATAGCTTTATTCTGGGGGCCATCGCGTTGAAGGATAGTGGAACGGGCCTTGGTTCCGATCCAAATCGCCCCCTCGATCGCACGCAAACCATTATCCAACCCGTCGATCCTTACGGCGGCCTCATGCAGGCGCGCGATCTGCGTGTGATCAATTCGATCCGTGATCCCCGTTATCGTGCGAGCGCAGACCTTCTTCAGTTCAACCTCGATATGGACATCATGCAGGGGCTGACCCTTACGTCGCAGACTGCTTACAATTCTGATGAGGTTTATTCATTACAAGACTATAATCGCTTCACGAGCCTGCCCGTCTTTACCGATACATCGAAATTGGTAAATGGGTGAGAACGGCGGAGCAATATTCGACCACGGTAGCGGCGGGATAGTCCTGCTGCGGGCGGCGTAAAAGTCGTCCACCTTGAAGCCTTTCTGCCGAGTCAG
>NZ_MEFH01000016.1:0-74203 GCF_001725095.1 Sphingopyxis sp. SCN 67-31
CCTAGGTTTCGTTTACATTCAGGATTTCCATTGGCGCAGGATTGTGATTCAAGCTGCTGGCTGTTTGGAGGTCGGCATGGATGGATCGACAGGAAGTAAGCGACGCGCTTTGGGAGCGGATTGAACCTCATTTGCCGGGCAAGGCAGGCGATCCTGGCCGGACGGGCCGAGACAATCGGCTGTTTGTCGAGGCGGTCTTGTGGCTGGCGCGGTCGGGAGCGCATTGGCGCGTTCTGCCGAAGGAGTTCGGGCGCTGGCACACGGTGTATCAGCGGTTCAACCGCTGGTGCCGCAATGGGGTCTGGGAACGGCTTTTTGCGGCGCTGAGCGATGATGCCGACTTCGAGTACATCCTCGTCGACAGCACCATCGTGCGGGCGCATCAGCATAGTGCCGGTGCCCCAAAAAAAGCGATCGATCCGAAGATCGGTTTGAAGCTCACGCGCTGGGCCGATCAAAAGGCGGCCTGAGCACCAAAATCCATGCTGCTACCGACGCTTTGGGTAACCCGATCCGCTTCCTCCTGACAGGCGGAGAGCGCAACGACATCACCCAGATCGAAGGCCTGCTCGACGGATTGCAGGCCAGACATGTTCTCGCGGACAAGGGATATGACGGGCAGCGCGCCATGGACGCCATCGCCGCCAGCGGCGCAAAACCAGTCGTCCCGCGGCGCCGAACAACCGCGCAATGGCGCAGCTTCGACTCCCATCTCTACAAAGAACGTAATCTCATCGAACGCTTCTTCAACAAGATCAAACACTTCCGACGCATCGCAACCCGATACGACAAGCTCGCCAGAAACTACGCTGGCTTCCTCAATCTCGTCGCAGCCATCAAATGTGCCGCGTGAATGTAAACGTCGCCTAGATGGCGGCGGATATGATCGACGCATGATCTTCTTCGGCAAGCATCCGGTACTGGATGTTCGCGGGGCCGAGACGGTCCGCGAGTAGCGCCGCCATGTCGCGGGCGCGCGCCACCATCTGCCGCTCGGCCCGCCGGTTGCGGACCGCATCGCTGTCCTGCCGCGCGGCCTGCCAGGGCGGCAGTTCCTCCTCCCACTCGCCGACGCAGAGCAGGACGCGCTGGCCGCCGAGCGGTGCGTTCCGCAAGGCGTCGCGCAGGCCTTCGGGGTCCCACCAGATCGACGGGCTGATCGCGGCGATCGCGGCGAACAGATGCGGGCGATGCGCCAGCATCCACAGCGCATGATAGCCGCCGAGCGAATGGCCGAAGAGGGTCAGGCGTCGCGGATCGAGCCGCGCGTGTGCCGCGACGGCGGCGAACACATCGGCCTCGACGAAACGCGCGAAATCCGACGCCCCGCCGCGCGCGCCGAAATCGCGTTCGCGATGACGGTCCTGCGGGTCGCGGTCGGGCGACGACAGGCCGATCAGGATCATCGGTCCGGTTCCCGTTGCGTCGGGACGGCGACTCATCCGCCGCAAGGCTTCCACCGCGGTCGCGAAGCAGCCTTCGCCGTCGAGCATCAGCATCGCGGGCCAGCCCCCGACGGGTGCTTCGCCCGCCGGGACGTGGAGGTCGACGCGATAGGCCGCATCCCCGCGCGGCAGGCTCAGCGACAGGCATTCGGCGATGCGTGGATCGGTGGCGGGGGTGGCGGAAGCGGTCATGGTCCGATTAGGGCTGGAATTGCGAGCGGTTTTCAATAAGGCGGATGGCATCGATGCGCCGTTCGATCAACCCATGCCAATCCAAGGGAAACAAAATGTCATGATCCGGTTAGCCGGACCCTCTCCGACGATGAAAGCCATGCTGGTCGATTATCGGCGCACGGTGCGGCGGCGCGTGATGGTCATCGCGCTGATCGCGGCAATCGCGGTGGCGGCTTTCGTCGCCGATCTGGTGACCGGCCCGTCGGGGATGGGGGCGCGCGACGTGCTGTACGGCATCGCCTATCCCGACCGGATCACGCCGGGACAGCGGGCGATCATCTGGGACGTGCGATTGCCTTATGCTATGATGGCGGTGATGGTCGGCGCATCGCTGTCGCTCGCGGGCGCCGAAATGCAGACGATCCTCGACAATCCGATGGCGAGTCCCTTTACGCTCGGCGTGTCGTCGGCCGCTTCCTTCGGTGCGTCGCTGGCGATCGTGCTGGGGATCGGTCTGCCGTTCGCGGGAAGCTGGGCGGCCGACTGGATGGTGTCGCTCAACGCCTTTCTCTTCGCTTTCCTCGCGATGCTGCTGCTTCAGGCGGTCGCGCGGCAGCGCGCGGCGGGCGCACAGACGCTCGTCCTGCTCGGCATCGCGCTCGTCTTCGCCTTCAACGCGCTGACCTCGCTCGTGCAGTTCCTCTCGTCGCAGGAAGCGTTGCAGCAGCTCGTCTTCTGGACGATGGGGTCGCTGTCGCGTGCGACGTGGAGCAATGTCAGCGTGCTCGCGCTCGTCCTGCTCGCCGTCGCGCCCTTTTCGCTGGCATCGGCCAGGGCGCTCACCGCGCTCCGGCTCGGCGAGGACCGGGCGCAGAGTTTCGGGGTCGACGTCGGGCGGCTGCGTTTCCTGTCGCTCTTTCGCATCAGCCTGCTGGCCGCGACCGCGGTGGCCTTCGTCGGCGCGATCGGGTTCATCGGTCTCGTCGGCCCGCATATCGCGCGCATGCTGCTGGGTGAGGATCATCGCTATCTGCTGCCGGCCAGCCTGTTCACCGGTGCCGCGATCATGTCGGTCGCGTCGGCGCTGTCGAAGCTGCTGGTGCCGGGGGTGCTGATGCCGGTCGGCATCGTGACCGCGATGATCGGCGTCCCGATCTTCCTGTTCCTGATCTTTCGCAGCGGAAGGCAGGGGGCATGAGCGCCGGCATCCAGGTCACCGACCTGTCGGCGGGATATCGCGACCGCGCGGTGATCGAGCATCTGTCGCTGCCGCCGATCGCGCGCGGCGAAACGGTCGCGCTGCTGGGCCCCAATGCGGCGGGGAAGAGCACGCTGCTTCGTGCGCTCGCCGGCCTGACGCCCGCGCGCGGCTCGATCCGGCTCGACGGGGACGAACTCAACGGCCTGCCGCTCGCCGACCGTGCGAAAGCGGTGACTTACATGCCGCAGACGCTGCCGCAGGGAATCGCGCTCACCGTGCTCGAAACGGTGATCGGCGCGCTCGAAGCGTCGCCCACCGGGCAGGGCCATGGTGGCGATGCGGCGGAGCGCGCGATGGCCGTGCTCGGGCGGGTCGGGATCGAAGCGCTGGCGATGCGCGGAATCGATCAGCTGTCGGGCGGGCAGCGGCAACTCGCGGCGCTCGCGCAGGCGCTCGTGCGCGCACCGCGCCTGCTGCTGCTCGATGAACCGACGAGTGCGCTCGACCTCAATCACCAGGTGCGCGTGCTCGATCTGGTGCGTTCGCTGGCGCGCGAGCAGGACATGATCGCCGTGCTCGTGCTTCACGACCTGCAGGCGGCGGCGCGGATCGCCGACCGCGTCGTGGTGTTGTCCGAAGGGCAGGTGGCCGCCGCGGGGCCGCCCGAAGAAGCGATCACGCCCGCGGTGCTGGCCGACGTCTGGCGAGTGCGGGCGCGCATCGATCATTGCGAGCGCGGGTCGCTGCGCATGGTGATCGACGATATATTGTAAGGAAGCCGCCCGTTCCGCTTGGGATCGGGCGGCTTTCGATTCTTTCCGCGGCCGGTCAGGGGCGGATCAGCGTGACCGTGTCGCCCTTCGGATCGTCGACCGGCGGCGTCCCCGGTGCGGCGTCGCGCGGCAGGCCGCGCGCCTTGTTCGTCACATAGACGCTGTTGTCGGCGCGATTGATCGCGATCGTCTGCGGGAAGGTACCCGTTTCCAGATCGGCGAGCTTCTCATAGGTTTTCGCATCGACGACGCTAACCGTCCCGGCGCGGCGGTTCGCGACATAGATCTGGTCCACGGCGCCGTTGTAGGCGACGCTGAGCGCGCCTTCCCCGGTGGGGACCGCCTTGATCAGCGAGCCGTCCCTTGCGTTGATCACGCCGAGCACGCCGTTGCCCTGGTTGGCGACGAACAGGCGCTGTGCCGTGCCGTCATAGGCAACGTTGATGGCATTCTCGCCGCCGCTCGGCCAGCGGGCCTTCACCGCGCCGCTGTCGCTGTCGAGGACGATCACGTCGTTGCTGCTCATGCCGGTCGAGAAGATCCGCTTTTTCGCCGGATCGAGCGCCAGTCCGGTGAGCGAAATGCCCGGCACCGCGATGACGCGGTCGAGCGTGTTGCTCTTGCCGTCGATCACCCAGATGGCGCTGGGCGTGTCGCTGCCGCGCATCGCGCCGACGACGGTGACATAGACCTTGTTCGCGCCCTCATCGACGGCGACCTGACGGACGTGGGCCTTTTCGCCGACCTTGACGGTTCCGACGACCTTGCCCGTTGCGAGGTCGACTGCCGATACCGATCCGTTGCGCGTATCGGTGCCGTAAAGGGTCTGCGTGGTCTGGTTGATCGCGAGGCCGTAGAGCGGGCTGGTCGAGACGTCGATCGACCCCTTCGGCTGCAGAGTCTTGCCGTCGAGGCGGACGATCGCGCCCTTGTCTTCGCCGCGCGGGCCGACCGCTGCGATATAGATGTCGTTGTCGGCGCCGTTCTGCACGATCTCGTAGAGCCCGCCCGGAGCGACCTTGACCGAGCGGTCGACCGCCGGCTCCGCCCATGCGGCCGTTGCACCAGCTAGCGTGACGAGAGCCACCGACAGTTTGAAGGCATTGCGCATAACCATGTCATTCTCCTGTTGAAGCGGGGGAGGGCTGGAGATCGGTCCAGTAGCTTCCGGTGTAGGGGACCGCGAGAAACCGCCTGTTGATTGTGTCGAGCGTCGCCTGCGGATCGAGATCGCCGAACAGGTCGGGATGTATCCACCTGGCGAGCGCCTCGGTCGCGACGATGTCGATGGGCGAATTGATCATCTGGTGCGACAGGCCGTGGACGCGTCCGGCGCGCACCGCCGACAGGCTGGCGATCCCGCGGCGTTCGGTCACCTTCCGCAGCGACGCGCGCGACCGCGCCTCGTCATATTGCGGGCCGACGACGAAGCCGCCGGCCTTTTCCAGATGCGGGCCGCCGGTGGCGATGTAGACGTCCGGATTGCGGTCGATGACATATTCGAGGTTGAGCTTGCCGAACGGCGCCTTGATCACATCCTCGCCGATATTCCTGCCGCCGACGAAGCTGATATAGTCGCCGACGTTGCCCTTGCCGGGCGAATTGCAGCAATCGGGGCCGTTGCCGGCATGCGCCTCCAGAAACACCGTCGGGCGCTTGTCGGCGGGGATGGCGGCGACGCGCTTGCTGATGACGTCGAGCTTGTCCTGACGGAATTTGTTGTAGGCCGCCGCCTGCTCCTCGCGACCGATCAGGCGCCCGAGCAGGGTCAGGCTGCGCGCCTGGTTTTCGAAGGGGTGCGAGAAAAAGTCGATGAAGACGACATCGACGCCGGCGCCGGTCAGTTGCGCGACCTGCGCGTCGGTCGGGCCGGAACCCAGCGAGACGACCGCCGCTTTCGGCGCCGCGGCGAGCACCGCCTCGACGCTGAACTCGTCGGACGAGTTGGGCGTCCTGGGCAGCGTGGCGAGCTTCGGAAAGCGCGCGACATAGGCTTTATACTGTTCGGGGCTGATCCGGTTGACGTCGCCCGACCACCCCGACAGCAGGCTGACCGGATCGGGATGGATCAGCGACAGCGCGATCAGGTAGCGGCCGTCGTCGATCGTCAGCGGCGTCGCAGGCAGCGTCAGGTCGAGCGGGCGGTCGCGCAGGTCGGTGAGCGGGGCATCCGCGCCCGCCTTGCGCCTGTCGTCGGCCTTGCCGCAGCCGGCAAGCACCAGCGGCAGGGCGCCGAGCAGCGTCAGCGCCGCGCGCCGCGACGGGATCGATCGTTCGATTTGCATCCGATGAATCTCCATCGTCACCAGCGATATTGCAGGCGCGCGGTCGCGGTGCGGCCCTGGCCGTAATAGCAGGCCTGCGTCGCGGTGCAGGTCGCGACATAGCGCTTGTCGGCGAGGTTGCGGACGTTGACCGCGAGCGACAGGCCCGAATCGGGTACGTCGTAGCGGAGGAACGCGTCGAAGAGCGTGTAGGAAGGGATCGCGAAGAGCGGGTCGTTGCTGACGAGCCCCCAGCTGTCCCCGGTGTAGCGCACGCCGCCGCCGAAACCGAAGCCGTCGAGCGGTCCGGCCTTGATGCGATAATCGGCAAAGAGCGATGCCTGCCAGTCGGGAATCTGCGGCAGGGCATTGCCGATCTGCGCCGCCGCGCCTTCGGTCACCTTCGCCTTGATCCGCGTCGCCGTGGCGATCAGCGTGAGCGCGTCGGTCGGCGTCGCGCGGCCTTCGAATTCGAGCCCGCGATAGCGTCCTTCGCCAAGCTGGACCTGACAGGGCGTCAGGGTCGGGCCGCAGCGGGTCCCCGCCGGATCGGCCGTCAGCAGGTTCTGCTGCGTGATCTGGAAAGCCGAAAGCGTCAGATAGATGTTCTGCCCGGGCGGCTGATAGCGCAGGCCGAACTCATATTGCTGCCCCGTCGTCGGCACGAAAGGGCGGCCGGTGGCATTGGTCACCGGATCGTTCTGCAGCGGCAGGAAGGATTCCGAATAGCTGGCGTAGGGGGCGAGACCGAAATCGAAGAGGTAGACGCCGCCGATGTTCCAGGTGAAGGCCTCCGCCTTCAGGCGAAAACCCGTGTTGTTCAAGCTGTTCGACAGATTGTCGGTCGCCCAGTCGTTGCGTGCACCGATCGAAAGGCGCAGATTGCCGACCGAAAGCTGGTCCTGCAGATAGAGGCCGGTCTGTTTCGACACGGCGCCGCCATAGATCTGCGGACTCAGCGCCGTGGCATAGCCCGAGGCACCGCGCGGAACGGGGTCGAAAATGTCGAGGAGCGGCAGCACCAGCGCCGGCGCGACGCCATCGCGGTCGTGCGACCAGTCGGTGTGGAAATAATCGACGCCGCCCAGCACGACATGTTCGATCGCGCCGGTCGCGAAGCGCGCCTCGATCTGCGTATCGGTCGCCCAGCCTTCGGATTCGCCGCGCCCCTGCACCGCGCGCCGCTGAATCGTCTGGCCGGGAATGCAGCCGGGGATGTTGGCGGGACAGGCGGTCAGCGTGTCGCCGCCCATCACCACCGCGCGATAGAAGCTGTCGATCTTCGTATAGCGCGTGTTGTTGCGGATCGCGAAGCCGTCGCCGAAGCGATGCTCGAAGAAGGAGGCGACCAGATACTGGTCGCGGTCGAAATCGTTCCAGCCGGGCTCGCCGAGATTGGCGTCGAGCGGGATATACTTGCCGTTCGACGCGTTGAGCGTGCCGCGCATCGGCAGGAACTGGAAGGTCGAAGCGCCCTCGTCGCGCTGATACTGGCCGAGCAGCGTCCATGTCGTGTCGGCGCCGAGGCGGAAGGTCACGCTCGGCGCGATGTAATAGCGCGAGTTCGGCATGTCCTTCGCGCGCGTTTCGCCATGCGAGGCGAGGCCGACGAACCGCACCGCGACATTGTCCGACAACGGTGCGCCGACATCGGCGCCCGCCAGCAGGCGCGCACGGTCGAGGTCTCCGAAGGCCTGGCCCTGGAACAGCACCTCGCCATGCGCGCGGAAGGTCGGCTTCTTGGTAACGAGGTTGACGATCCCGCCGGGCGCGGTCTGGCCGTACAGGACGCTCGACGGACCCTTCAGCACATCGACCTGTTGCAACCCGAACGGGTCGAAGGCGGGGCGCGTCCACTGTCCCCCCGCGGGAAGGCGCAGACCGTCGACGAAATTGTTGTTGCTGCCGAAGCCGCCGGCGCCGAAGCCGCGGACCGTGATCTCGTCGACCCGGTTGTCGTTGCCCTGCGGCTGCGCCTGCACCCCCGCGACATAGGAAAGCGCGTCGGACACCGTATCGACCGCGCGAATATCCATCTCGGCGCGATTGACGACGGTGATCGTCTGCGGATTTTCGATCAGCGGCGTGTCGGTCTTGGTGCTGGCCGACGCGGTGCTCTGGCCGGTGGCGATCACGACGATCTCGTTCGACATGGCGTCGCTGCCGTCGCCGGCATTCGTCTGGGCGGCGAGCGCAGAGGGGACGAGCGCGGCAATGGTCAGGCCGGTAAGGCGGGCACGCATAATGGGCTCCTGTGAATGCCGCTCCCATCGGCGGCTTCCTGTCCGCTAATAGGAATTAGTCGCATTAGCAACACTCCTTTGTGTCAAATCATGTCGGATGAGCGATGCCACTTGCGGGCTGGTCGGGCGAAACGGGGCTGGGAGCGGCCGAAAGGTTCGTTCGCGCGCGCGGCTTCGAAAGCCGATGAGCGTAACCTTCGATCTTTCGCCGCTTTGCCGATCTCGATCCCTCGCAGGTTTTCCCATCGCAGACCCGACATTGCTTCCATCCGAGCCCGATTGCGTTCTATGGTCGGTTGGGATTTGGCGTTCGGCGCGCTGCCTCATCCGTTCGTCATGCTGAACTTGTTTCAGCATCCATGGCCGGACCCCTCCTTTTGCGCCGCCTTTCAGGTGAGGGGCAGACCATGGACCCTGAAACAAGTTCAGGGTGACGAAAGGGACAAACCGTGCCGCGAAAGGAGAATCGATGAGCCTGATCGTCCACCACCTCAACAACAGCCGTTCGCAGCGCATCCTCTGGCTGCTCGAGGAAATCGGCGCGCCATATGACATCCGCTTCTATGACCGCGACCCGGCGACCAACCTCGCGCCGCCCGAACTGCTGGCGGTCCATCCGCTCGGCAAGTCGCCGGTGATCGAGGACGACGGCCGCGTGATCACCGAGTCGGGGGCGATCGTCGAATATCTGTGCGAGCGGCACGGCGGCGGGCATCTGGTTCCCGCGCACGGCACCGACGATCATGTCCGCCATCTCGAATGGCTGCATTTCGCCGAGGGATCGGCGATGACGCCGATCCTGCTGCGCATCTACACCGCGCGGCTCGGCGAGGCGGCGGCGGTCCTCGAACCGCGGATCGTGCAGCAGCTCGATGCGCATTTCGCCTATATGGAAAGCCGTCTCGGCACGAACGGCCATTTCATCGGCGACAGCCTGTCGGCCGCCGACATCATGCTGAGCTTTCCCGCCGAGATCGCGATCATGCAGGGCATGGCGCCGCGCTACCCGAAGCTGGCGGCGTTCGTGAACGCCTGCCACGACCGTCCGGCGTGGCGCCGCGCGCGCGACAAGGGCGGCGCCTATTATGGCTATTGATACTGCTCCCGTCCGGCGCATCGCATTGGCGATCGGCGCGGCGCTGTTCGCGGCCGGCCCCGCGATGGCGGCGCCGCCGCAGCTCGGCCCGGAGGTCGAGCGCGATGTCGTCGCGCCCGAAGGCGTCGCCTTCGCGCCCGCCGCGGCCGACGAGGAAGGGGCGATCGACCGCTTCGCCGCCTATGTCGCGGCGCTGGCGAAGCGCGATTACGATGCGGCCTATGCGATGCTGCGCCTGTCGCTGCAGGCGTCGAGCCCGCGGCTCGAATGGGAGATGAACCTGCGCAAGCGCGGCACATTGTGGGCCGACGGGAGGCTGCGCATCCTGCGGCTGAGCTGGTATCTCGACCCCGCAGGGCAGCCGCCCGGCGTCTATGCCGCGTTCGATTTCCGGGGCGACCGGGCGGATGGAACGATGGACTGCGGCTATGTCGTCGTCCATCGCGCCGCGCCGGGCGCCGGCTTCACCATCGTGCGCACCGATACCTCCGAAGTGCCGCCCGAACTGATCGAGGAGGGCGTGCCCAAGGCCGACGTGCTGCACCAGCTTCCCTGCTATCTGGGCAAGGGGATCGCGACGGCTTTCTGATGCGGAGGCGCCTGCCGCTGAACGGATGGAAGGCCGATAATCGTGCGGACCACTAATCACCTTGTCGCACCGCGCCAAAATCCCTAATTCGCGCGCATGACATCGACCAACGACATCCGCCGCTCCTTCCTCGACTATTTCGCGGGCGAAGGGCACCATATCGAACCGTCGGCGCCGCTGGTGCCGTTCAACGACCCGACGCTGATGTTCGTCAACGCGGGGATGGTGCCGTTCAAGAATGTCTTCACGGGGCTGGAGAAGAAGCCCTACAGCACCGCGGCTTCGTCGCAGAAGTGCGTCCGCGCGGGCGGCAAGCACAACGACCTCGACAATGTCGGCTATACCGCGCGCCATCACACTTTCTTCGAGATGCTGGGGAATTTCTCGTTCGGCGACTATTTCAAGGAACAGGCGATCCACCATGCCTGGACCCTCGTCCACAAGACGTGGGGCCTGCCCGCCGACAAGCTGACCGCCACCGTCTACCACACCGACGACGAGGCGTTCGACCTGTGGCGCAAGATTTCGGGGCTGCCCGAGGAACGGATCATCCGCATCCCGACCAGCGACAATTTCTGGTCGATGGGCGATACCGGTCCGTGCGGGCCGTGCAGCGAAATCTTCTATGATCATGGCGATCATATCTGGGGCGGCCCGCCGGGATCGGCCGAAGAGGACGGCGACCGTTTCATCGAGATCTGGAACCTGGTGTTCATGCAATATGAGCAGCTGCCCGGCGGCGAGCGCGTCGACCTGCCGCGGCCCAGCATCGACACCGGCATGGGACTGGAACGTCTTGCGGCGGTGCTGCAGGGCGTCCACGACAATTACGACATCGACACCTTCCGGGCGCTGATCGCCGCGTCGGTCGACCTGACCGGCGTTCCGGCCGAGGGCGCGACGCAGGCCAGCCACCGCGTGATCGCCGATCACCTGCGCGCGTCGAGTTTCCTGATCGCCGACGGCGTGCTGCCGTCGAACGAGGGGCGCGGCTACGTGCTGCGGCGTATCATGCGCCGCGCGATGCGCCACGCGCACCTGCTCGGCGCGCGGGACCCGCTGATGCACCGGCTGCTGCCGGCGCTGACCACCGAGATGGGCGCCGCCTATCCCGAGCTGATCCGCGCGCAGGCGCTGATCTCCGAAACGCTCGAGCGCGAGGAGATCAAGTTCCGCCAGACGCTCGACAAGGGGCTGCGGCTGCTCGACGAGGCGACGGTGGGAATGGCCAAGGGCGCGACGCTGCCCGGCGACGTCGCCTTCAAGCTCTATGACACCTACGGCTTTCCCTACGACCTGACCGAGGATGCGCTGCGCGCAGAGGGCATCGCGGTCGACCGCGCGGGTTTCGACGCCGCGATGGCGCAGCAGAAGGCAGCGGCGCGCGCGGCGTGGAAGGGCAGCGGCGAAAAGGCGTCGGACGAAATCTGGTTCGACCTCGCCGAAGCGAACGGCGGCACTGAATTCACCGGCTACACCTCGACCGAGGGCGAGGGCGAGGTGATCGCGCTCGTTCGCGACGGCGTTCCGGTCGAAGAGGCGAAGGCGGGCGACACCGTCGTCGTGCTCACCAACCAGACGCCCTTCTATGGCGAAAGCGGCGGCCAGATGGGCGACGCCGGAACGATCGACACGCTGGGCGGCGCGAAGGCGACGGTGCGCGACACGAGCAAGCCGCTCGGCCGGCTGCACGCGCATCAGGCGACGCTCGAGGCGGGCAGTCTCAAGGTCGGCGACACGGTGCGGCTGAGCGTCGATGCCGCGCGCCGCGACCGCATCCGCGCCAATCACAGCGCGACGCACCTGCTGCACGCGGCGCTCCGCAACCGGCTGGGCGCGCACGTCACGCAGAAGGGCAGCCTCGTCGCCGAGGACCGCTTCCGCTTCGACTTCTCGCACCCCAAGGCGCTGACCGCCGAGGAGATCGCCGACGTCGAGGCGCAGGTGAATGCGCATATCCGCGCCAACGAGCCGGTGTCGACGCGCCTGATGACCCCCGACGATGCGATCGCGGCGGGTGCGATGGCGCTGTTCGGCGAAAAATATGGCGACGAGGTGCGCGTGCTCAGCATGGGCAAGGCCGACGACCGCAGCTATTCGGTCGAACTGTGCGGCGGCACCCACGTCCGCGCGCTCGGCGACATCGCCCTGTTCAAGATCGTCAGCGAAAGCGCGGTGTCCTCCGGCGTGCGGCGCATCGAGGCGCTGACCGGCGAAGCGGCGCGCCAGTGGCTGATCGGGCGCGACGAGGCGCTGAAGGCGGCGGCGGCGGCGCTCAAGACCGCGCCCGACGAAGTGCCCGCGCGCGCCGCGGCGATGGCCGAGGCGCTCCGGAAGGCGGAGCGCGAACTGGCTGAGGCGAAGAAGGCGCTCGCGCTCGGCGGTAGCGGGGGCGGCGGCGCGGCAAGCGGCGGCCCGGCGGTCGACGAGGTCGGCGGCACGAAGTTCCTGGCACAGGTCGTCGATGGGCTCGACCCCAAGGGGCTGCGCGGCGCGGTCGATGACATGAAGAAGCAGGTCGGCAGCGGCGTCGCGATGCTCGTCGCGGTCAACGACGGACGCGCCTCGGTCGCGGTCGGCGTGACCGACGATCAGGCGGGCAGCCGTAGCGCGGTCGACCTCGTCAAGGCGGCGGTGGCGGCGCTCGGCGGGCAGGGCGGCGGCGGCCGTCCCGACATGGCGCAGGGCGGCGGCCCCGACGGCGCCGCGGCCGAAGCCGCGGTCGCGGCGGTCAAGGCCGCGCTGGCGGGGTAGTCATGCGCCTGATCTCCCCTCCCGCAGGCGGGAGAGGAGGCAGCCTACCCGCAGGCGATCAGCCTTCGATCCCCTTGGCTTTGCCCCATGCCCTTGCGGCGGTGTAGCCGAGGTAGCCCGTGCCGAAGAGCGCGTAGAGCGATTCGGGGATGCCGGCGAGATAGGCGTTCATGCCGTCGGCGATGCCTTGGGCCATCTCCGGCCGTGCTGCGGCGATCAGCCCCATCGGGATCGCCCACAGCAGCAGCGCATACATGACGTAGAGGAAGCTGGGCCGCGCGCGGCTGGTCCACGGGTCGGCGCTGTTGGCCTCGGCGATGATCGCGCTCATCCGGGTGCGGATCGTTTCCAGTTCCTGGCTGCCTTCGAGTTTCAGCAGTTCGAGCTTGGCGCGGTCGCGCGCCTCCGGATCGGGAATGATCTTGTCGATCAGGCCCGCGACGGGACCGATCAGCCCTTCGAAGATGCTCATGTCGATTGTTCCTTTCCGTAAGAGAATCCGTGCAACTTCACTGTGAATCGCATCGGGTCAGTTCTGCCCGATGCGGTTGGCGAGCCAGCCGTAGAGAAAGGCTTCCTGGCTCGGGCGGCGTTCGGCGAGCGCGATGTAGCGTTCGCCCTGCAGCGCCTCCATCGCGCGGAGCAGGATGGTCTCGCCGCCCTTGCCGCGCGCGGCGAGAAAGCCGTCGAGCGCCGACAGGGTGCGCGGGCCGATCAGCCGGTCGACCGCGATATCGGGATAGTCGCGCGCGCCGCGGTTGAGCGCGTTGAGCGCGCGCTGGAGAAAGCCCGTCGCGGTCGCGGTGCCCATGTTGACGCCGGTGTCGAACAGTTCGGCCGCGATCCGCGGTGCACGCAGCGCGACCCGGTCGAAACGCGGTTGCAGCCAATAGCGGCGGCGATAGATCGCGGCGGCCACCGTGCGCGGCAGCGCGCGCATGTCCCCGGCATAGCCCTCGGCGCGCGCGACCGCTTCGGTGATTCCCCAGCAGGTCGGGCCGCCGCGGTCGGCCGGGTGGTTTACATATCGGCCCTCGCGGTCGATGACGGCATCGATCAGGGTGTCGGCATCGCAGGTCGATGGATCGGCATTCGGCATGTTTCACTCCTGTGGTTTTTAGAAGTCATAAAACGAACCATATAGGGATAATATAGGAAAGGCTTTTTTGATGCGTGCGTTGCAGGTTCGCGAACTGCTGCCCGATCATGCCGGCGTCGCGCTTGCCGACCTGCCGGTGCCGCAGCCGGGACCGGGCGAGGTGCGAGTGCGGGTGCGCGCGGCGGCGGTCAATTTCCCCGACCTGCTGATGACGCGCGGCGCCTATCAGCTCAAACCCGACCTGCCCTTCGTTCCGGGGCTCGAATTCGCGGGCGAGGTCGATGCCGTCGGCGAGGGGGTGACGGCTTGGCACAAGGGCGACGCGGTGGTCGGCGGCAACCGCTTTGGCGCGATGGCCGAACATATCGTCACCCCGGCCGCCGCGCTGCGGCCGAAGCCCGACCGGCTGGGATGGGAGGCCGCCGCCGCCTGTCCGGTCGCCTATCTGACCGCCTATGTCGCGCTCGTTCGCTGCGCGCGCGTCGAGCCCGGCGACTGGGTGCTGGTGCACGGTGCTGCGGGCGGTGTCGGGCTGGCGACGGTCGACCTTGCGAAGGCGCTCGGCGCGCGCGTGATCGCGGCGGCGAGCAGCGAAGCCAAGCGCGCGGCAATCGCGCGCCTCTACGCCCCCGATGCGCTGATCGCCGCCGATCCGGGGTTCCGCGACACGGTGAAGGCACTGACCGGCGGGGCCGGCGCCGATGTAATCTTCGACCCGGTGGGCGGCGACGTGTTCGACGAATCGACGCGCTGCATCGCCTTTGGCGGGCGCCTGTTGG
The DNA here is from genome assembly GCF_001725095.1 of Sphingopyxis sp. SCN 67-31. Classification (NCBI taxonomy): domain Bacteria; kingdom Pseudomonadati; phylum Pseudomonadota; class Alphaproteobacteria; order Sphingomonadales; family Sphingopyxidaceae; genus Sphingopyxis; species Sphingopyxis sp. SCN 67-31. The sequence continues at coordinate 14,418 of NZ_MEFH01000016.1, forward strand.
TGGTCGGTTTCGCGTCGGGCCGCATTCCCGCGGTTTCGGCGAACATCCCGCTGATCAAGGGGTTTTCGGTCGTCGGCGTGCGCGCTGGCGAATATGGCCGACGCTTTCCCGCGCGAGGGGTCGAGAATATCGCGGCGGTCGACCGGCTGGCGGCCGAGGGGACGATCCGCCCGCACGTCCACGCCGCCCTCGACCTTGCCGACTGGCGCGAGGCTTTCGCGATGCTCGAACGGCGCGAGGTGATCGGAAAGGTCGTGCTGCGGCCGTGAAGGGACGGCGGGTCAGGCCGCTTCGGTCGCCAGCCCGAGTTCGGGAATGTGGACCGAGCGCTGGCCGCCGAAGCTCGACCGCACCACGATGACGCCCTGTTTCTCCATATAGTCGAGCAGCCGCCGCACGCGCCCCTGCGACCGCGTCCCATAGGCGCGGCCGAGCGCTTCCTCGTCGGGGCAGGGCGCCCCGTCCATCGCCGCGCGGGCGATGAGCAGGAAGGGCGCGAGCATGTCGTCGGGCAGCCGCGCCGCCGCGCCGAGCAGGTCGCGCCAGTGCGGATCGGCCGGGTCGAGGATGCCGCCCTTCGCCAGCGCGAAGCGACGGCGGAACTCGGCTAGGTCGAACGGCGCGGCGCGCAGGCGCTGCATCCGGCAACGCACCGAGAAATCCTGATAGAGGATCGTCTCCGGCTGATAGGCGCTTTCGGCATCGCCGAGCATGTCGCGCAGCACCGCCTCGACCACCGCGCCGGCATCGATGCTGTCGGCGGCCGCGGGCGCCGATATGTCGTCCGCGGCGGACGCGTCGGCTTCGTGATGGGCGATGCGCTCGATCACCTCGGCCGCGGCGACCGGGACGGGACGCAGGGGCGCCGGCGGGGGCGCCGCGCTCTCCATCTCGGCGAACAGCATCGTGCGCATGTCCTGCGGCTCGGCGTCGGGCAGCGGCAGCAGGCTATGAGTTCCCGCGCGGCTGCGCGTCTCGGTTGCGCCGATGCGGATCGCGACCGGGCGCCGCGCGATCGCGGGACCGAGGCCCAGGAAATGCCCGCGTTCGAGGTCGCGGATCGCCTCCGCCTGCCGCCGCTCCATGCCGAGCAGGTCGGCGGCGCGCGCCATGTCGATGTCGAGGAACGTGCGCCCCATCAGGAAGTTGCTTGCCTCCGCCGCGACATTCTTGGCGAGCTTGGCGAGGCGCTGGGTCGCGATGGCGCCGGCCAGGCCGCGCTTGCGGCCGCGGCACATCAGGTTGGTCATCGCCGACAGGCTGGCGCGGCGCACCGCGTCGGACACGTCGCCCGACGCGCTCGGCGCGAACATCTGCGCCTCGTCGACGACGACGAGCGCGGGAAACCAATGCTCGCGCGGCGCGTCGAACAACGCGTTCAGAAAGGCGGCGGCGCAGCCCATCTGCGCCTCGATATCGAGCGCTTCGAGGTTGAGGACGACCGAGGCGCGATGCTCGCGGATGCGTGCGCCCATCGTCGCGATCTCGCGCTCGTTATAGTCGCCGGCGTCGATCGCGACATGGCTGTAGGCGTCGGCGAGGGTGACGAAATCGCCCTCCGGATCGATCACCACCTGCTGGACGAGGCCCGCGCTCTGTTCGAGCAGGCGGCGCAGCAGGTGCGACTTGCCCGACCCCGAATTGCCCTGGACGAGCAGGCGCGTGGCGAGCAGTTCCTGCACCTCGATGCGCACACCCTGACCGCGCTCGTCGATTCCGATTTCGATGCTGTTGTTCACCCCGCTGCCCCTAATCCGCGGCCCGTCCGAAGACAACCGAGCGGCGGCCGCGGCGTTGGAATATCGCGCGCGGTCTGCCACAAGGGCGCGGCCATGGATTTCGACGACCAGCTCTTTCGCTATTTCGGCACCCGCGACATGGGCGCGATTCCGCCCGCGGCGCTGGCGGCGGGGACTGAGCGGATGCGCGTTGATCTGGCGCTGGAGACGCATGCGGGCCGCCGCTTTGCGCTGTGGGCGCTGCTCTATATGCTGGGCGCAGCGCCCGATCTGGAAGTCGCCTTTCCCGATGCGGCCGACCGCGATTCGGCGCGCGATTTCATGGACATGATCGACCGCGCACAGGACGAATGACGCGGGTTCGCGTGGGCTTGTGGTTGCGGTCTTAGCGCAGCCAAGCGGCAGAGTGGCGGGACGAGACCTCCGCCCCCCGTTCGCCCCGGCGCCGGAACGGCAAAAAGGTGGGCACCCCATGGGATGCCCACCTTTCCCTTCGCCTCGATGCTATCGGGGGTCAGAGGCGAAGCTTGGCGCCGACCGTCACATAGGTGCCGATCGAGTCGTAGTGGACCGATCCGGCGGGGCTCAGCGGCGGATCGCGATCGAACAGGTTGTTGACGTTGGCGAAGAGCGTGAACCGCTCGTCGATATTCGCCTGCGCATTGAGGTCGACATAGACCCGGGCGGAGGTGTCGTTGTTCGAGATGTTCAGCAGATGGTTGTACTGCCCGCCGCCGACGTAGCGGACGCGTGCGGTAAAGGTCGCATGATCGTCGCCATAGGTGACGCTGCCGGTCCCGCGCCAGTGCGGCGTGCCGAAGGTGACGTCGCCGACGTCGCCGGCGCGGTCGATGACCGAGATGCCGTCGTCGATCACGACCTTCGACACATAGGTCGCCAGCGCCCGCAGGCGAAGCGTCCCGCCGCCGACCGGCTGCTGATAGCTCGCCTCGATATCGACGCCGCTGGTCTTGTACTGTGCAAGGTTCAGATAGGTCGAGTTGATCTCGGTCGGGCGGCCCTGGCCGTCGCGCGTGATCTGCGAGCAGGCGTTCTGGTTGCCGTTGCCGCAGGCGGTGATGACGTCCTGGGCGTTCGGCGAGGTGATCGCATCGCGCAGCTTGATGTCGAAATAATCGACCGCGAGGTTGAAGCCCGGCAGGAAGGTCGGGGTAAAGACCGCGCCGAGCGTCAGCGTGCTGCCGATCTCGGGCTTCAGGTTCGGGTTGCCGCCGCCGTAGCGCGTGACGCTGTACGACTGGCCGTTCTCGGACACCGTCGAGAAGGTGGTCGTGCGCGTCGTGAACAGTTCGGCAAGGCTGCCCGAGCGGATGTCGCGCGAGCGTGAGACGCGCAGCAGCAGATTGTCGAGGATGCGATCGGTGGCGCCGATCTTCCACGACCAGATGCCGCCGCTGGTGCTATAGTGGCTGTAGCGCGCGGCGGCGCTGAAATCGAGCTTGCTGAACGGCTGGTCGAGCAGCGGTATCGCGACTTCGCCGAACCCTTCCTGCACGTTGAACCCGCCGTCGAGCGGCGAGAAGTTGAAGCGGCTGAACCCGCGCGCCGTCGAGATGGGATCGATGCTGTTCGTCACCTGCTTTTCCCAGCGCGCCTCGCCGCCGAACGCGATCGAGACCGGGCCGGCCCAGGTCGAGAAGGGGTCGCCGCGCAGGCTGGCGCCCATGCTGTCGAGCTTGGTCGTGTAGACGACCTTGGCGAGGTCGCCGAACACATAGTCGATCGCGGCCGGATCGGCGCGACCGGCACCCAGGATGTTGAGCGGGCGGCACGCGGTGTTCGGGTCGGTCAGCGCGACCGCGCAGACGATGTCGCTGCCGACGCGGACCGCATCGAGCGCTTCCGTCATCTTCGCGCCGACGATCTGGTTGTGATAGCTCTGCATGTTGCGCAGTTCGCCATGGTTGTAGTAGGCGGAATAGCGCCACGCGCCGTCGGCGAAGCTGCCGTCGACGCCGATGCCGCCCTCGACGTTCTGGCGGTAGTAATCGAAGGTGCGCATGCCGTAATCTTCGAACACGCGGCCGATCCTGACCGTCGTCTCGCCCGCGCCGAGCTGGCTGCGGATGCCGTCGAGATAGGGGTTCGAAGCTTTCAGCGTGTAATTGCCATATTCGGCATAGAAGGGATATTTGGCCCAGATGCGGCTGTAGAGCCCGTCGATCCAGAAGGTCGCGTCGCCGACCTCGAAGCTGGCGCGGGCATAGCCGTTGACGCGCTGATAGGGGTTGGCGAGCGACTTCTGGTCGCCGATCCCGCGCCCTTCGCCGCCAACCATCAGCGTGCCGTCGCCGTTGATCATGCTGCCGTACTGATAGGGGCGCAGCGAGCCGTCGGCCGCGAAGGTCATGCCCTTGAGCGCACCGGTGGTGATCAGGCCGTCGAGGCCGGTATTCGCCGGATTGACGTCGCGGATCAATATCTGTTCGGTGCTGCCGGCGGGCGTGAACAGGTCGGCGCTGCCGACATTCTTGCGCGCGTTGCGGCTGAGGATGCCCTCGTCGTTCTGATATTCGCCGCCGATCATGAAATGGCCGCTGCCGCCCGCGAACTCGGTGCCGAAGCTGCCGTTGATGCTGTAGCGATAGCCGTCGCCGCGCGTCGACAGGCCGTTCTGGACGCCCAGCTTCAGGCCCGACAGATTGTCGTCGAGGATGATGTTGACGACCCCGCCGATCGCGCCCGAACCCCAGGCCGCGCTGGCGCCGCCGGTGACGATCTCGACGCGCTTGACCATGTCCTGCGGAATGCTGTTGAGGTCCGACGCGCCGTTGAAGCGGCGGTTGTTGAGCAGGGTCAGCGTGCGCGTGGCGCCCAGGCCGCGAAGGTCCATCGCCGAAGTGCTGGAATTGGTGTTGGCGTTGGTGCTGTTCGGCGACACGGTGGCGCGGAACTGCGGCAGGTCGTTCAGCACCTGCGCGATGCTGGGCCGCGCGCCCTGCGCCAGTTCGGATTCGCCGACGACGGTCGTCGGGGTCGGTGCGTCGAAGCCCTTGCGGTCGATACGCGAGCCGGTGACGACGATCGCCGAATCGGCGGCGGCGCCCTCGTCGCCGGCTTCCTGCGCCGCGGCCGTGCCGCCGCAGGCCAGCGCGAGCATCAGCCCCGCCGCGGCGCTGCCGCCCATCAACAGGGTTTTCAACCCGGTCCGATCGTTACGCATAGATATTCCCCTTTTTTGAATGTCGTTGAATGAAAGCGGCGGTCAGTCCGCGCGCGTGAAAAGCAGGTCGAAGGCGCGGTTCTCGCCGAAGCGGAGCGCGGTGACGGCACCCGCGGCATCGCGCTGGAACTTGACGATAATGCGCGAGGCGCGCGGCGTGGCGGCGCCGGTGAACACGTCGCGATAGGCCGGTGCGAGCGGCTGGCCGGTCCAGCGCGGACCGCTGTAGACAAGCTGGCCGCCGCTGGCCTGGAAGCTGAGGCAGGTTCCGGTTTCGACCGAGCAGAAGCGGCCGACATAAGGCGCGGGATCGAGCGCGGTCACGGCGTCGACCTTGCGATAGGGAATCTTTTCCCCCTCGCGCGTTTCGCGGACCAGGCTGCCCTTCGCGCCGAAGGCGAAGATATCCTCGCGCAGCATCCAGCGCCCCGGCCCGAACGGAACGAGTGCGCGGCCGTCGGCGCGCAGGCCGCCCTTGTCGTCGACCTCGAAACGCAGCGGCGCGCCGCTCACGCTGTCGGCATAGAGACCGGTCGGGGCGGCGCCGCGCGGCACATAGGTCCTGGCGTTGTCGGGCGGCAGGAAGATATCGGCGGCCGCGCGCCCCAGCGCCGGCGCATCGGCATCGCCCGCGTTGCAGAGCAGCGATACGGCGAGCCGCTGCGCCGGATAGCGCGCCATCCAGGCCCGATAGCCGCCGGTCGACCCCGAATGGCCGACCTCCTGCTGCCCGCGATGGTCGAGATTCACCAGCGCGAGCGCATAGGCGATCGGCGTTCCGTCGTTGAGCTTCGTCGTCTGCTGCATCTGGGCGGTGAAACCCGGCCCGAAGAAATCGCTGTCGAGCGCCGCCTGCCATTTGACGAGGTCGCCGACGGTGGTGAGCAGGCCGCCATTGCCATAGGCGTCCTCGATCACCTGTTCGTTGCGCCAGACGCCGTCTTCGAACTCATAGGCGCCGGTGCGGCCGGGCACGATATCGCCATGGTCGTCGCGCCAGCGCGTGCTGGTCATGCCCAGCGGGACGAAGATGCGGTCGCGGGTGAAATCGGCGAGCGACTGCCCGCTGACCCGGTCGACGATGATCGCCAGCAGGTTGTAGTTGCTGTTGCTGTAAAGATAGTGGCTGCCCGGCGCGAAATTGAGTTCGGCCTGACGCGCGGCGATCCGCAGCACGTCATCGTTGTTCGCGGTGCGCGAATTGCGCGGCCAGCCCTCGATCGCTGAAACCGATCCCCAGTCGCGCAGGCCGCTGGTGTGGTGCAGCATGTGCGCGATCGTGACCGGTGCGGCATAGGCCGGCATTTCGGGAAGATATTTGCGAATATCGTCGTCGAGCGACAATTTGCCCTCGCGCGCCAGCATCAGGATCGCGGCGGAGGTGAATTGCTTCGAATCCGAACCGGCTTCGTAGATGCTGTCGACGGTGGCAGGCACCCCGAGTTCGAGGCTGGCCATGCCATAGCTTCGCATCGCGATCGGCTGTCCGCCCCGCGAGATGGCGATCGCGCAGCCCGGCGTATCGTCGCGCGCCCAGCGTGCGAACAGTCCATCGAGCTGCGCAATGGTGGCGGCGTCGCCGGGCGCGGGCGCCTGAGCCACGGCCGGCGTCGCGCCGCACAAGGCCAAGGTCGCCCCCGCAAGCAGAGGCAGGCTGGTCTTCATATCCGATTCTCCCGTGGCGCTACGGACAAGGTTCGAGCGCGCCTCCCTAATCGAGGTCGCTGTCACGAAGCTGACACCAACGACGGCGGCCCGGCTTTCGGGTAATGAATGGAAAATTATCGGAGCCGGGCGTGACATTTCCGTATGCGGAGATAGAGGCTGGCCGTAATTTCTATCGCAACAGGGCAGGAGGCGAAGCGGAATCGGATCATGCGCGTGCTGTTGGTGGAGGATGACGAGCGCCTGTCGCGCGGCATGGCCGCCTCGCTGGAGGCGGCCGGCTTCGCGGTCGATTGCCTGGCCAATGGCGAAGACGCGCTGCATCTCGCCGAAAGCGAGCCCTACAGCGCGATCATCCTCGATCTGGGACTTCCCGACATGGACGGGCTCGACGTGCTGGGGGCGCTGCGCACACGCGGGGTGACGACGCCGATCCTGATCCTGACCGCGCGCGACATGATCGACGACCGGGTCACCGGCCTCGATCGCGGCGCCGACGATTATATGGCCAAGCCGTTCAGTCCGCGCGAACTCGAATCGCGCCTGCGCGCGCTAGTCCGCCGCAGCCAGGGCACCGCCGACCCGGTGCTGCGGATCGGCGCGCTGTCGTTCGACCGTTCGAGCCGGACGGTGACGCTCGACGGCCGGGCGATCAATCTGCGCCGCCGCGAACTCGCGGTGCTCGAAACGCTGATGGGGCGGCCGGGCAAGGTGATCCCGAAGGAAAGGCTGGCGGCGGAAGTCTTCAATTTCGACGATGCCGTGACGCCCAACGCGCTCGAAGTCTATGTCGGGCGCCTGCGCCGCAAGCTGCAACCGTCGGGCCCCGCGATCCGCACCGTGCGCGGCCTCGGATATATGATCGAGACCGATTGACCGATGCGCCGTCTTCCCCCCTCGCTGCGCTTTCGCCTGACCGCCGCCGTTCTCCTGCCGCTCACGGGGCTCGTGCTGTTCTTCGGCATCATCACGACGCTGGTCGCGCGCAACAACGAGGCCGATACCGTCGACCGGGTGTTGATCGGTTCGGTGCGCACCCTGAGTCTCGCGTACAACAGCCCGGCGGCCGACCGCGAACGGCTGATCCCGCTCGCGGTTCACCTGCTCAAGCGACGCGCGCGTCCGGTCGTGCATTACAGCGTCTGGCGCGGCGAGCGGCTGATCGCCGGCGACGCGGCGCTGCGCCCGCCCGCCGACTATAGTCCGACCGACGACGGCACGATCGACCGCCATCCCCCGACGGTCTTCACCAACGCCTATCGCCAGACCCGGCTGGTGCGCGGCTATCTCGACCCCGCCGATGCGCGCGCGGTGACGCAGGCCGCCTATCTGCGCGATGGCACATTGCACGGAAAGCCCGCGCGGATCGCGATGGAAATTCGCCGCGCGCACGGCGACGACCGGCTGATCGCGATCCAGATCGCCGATTATGTCGACGACCGCCTGGCGCACGAGCGCGCCTTCCTGCGGCAGGTCCTGATGATCGGATTGACGGCGCTGTTCGTGACCGGCCTGCTGTTCTGGCTGGCGATCCGCTGGGGTCTGCGCCCGCTCGGCACGCTGACCGAACAGGTCGAGGCGGCACGGCGCGCCGCCTCTCCCTCGGTCCGGCTCGATGCGGACGAGGCGACCCCGACCGAAATCCGTCCCTTTGTCGCCGCGTTCAACGGACTGATGGCGCGGCTGGAACGCGCGAGCGAATCGCTGCGCCAGTTCACCTCGAACGCCTCGCACCAGATGCGCACGCCGCTTGCGGTCGTGCGCGTGCAGCTCGACGTGCTCGAACGCTATGGCCCGCAATCGCGGCAGGGGCAGGCGGCGTTGACCGACATTCCGCACGCCATCGACACGCTCGAACAATTGCTGCGCCAGTTGATCGCGCTCGCGCGGAGCGAGGATCAGGGGATGATATCGGTGCAGCCGTTCGACCTCGCCGACATCGCCGCCGGCGTGACGGGCGAGCGCGCCGCGCAGGCCTCGGCCGACCGGCTCATCAGCTATGAAAAGGAGGGCGAGGGTCCGGTGATGGCAATGGGCCAGCCCACGCTTGCCGCCGAGTTGATCGGCAATCTGCTCGACAATGCGATACGCTACAGCCGCCCCGGGGGGATGGTCTCGGTCTGCCTGACGAACGACGCGCGCGGGCCGCTGGTCGAGATCGACGACGACGGCCCCGGCATTCCCGAGGCGGAGCGTGAGAAGGTTTGGGATCGCTTTTACCGCATCCAGGGACGCGGGCAGCCGACGGGGACCGGTCTGGGCCTGCCGATCGCGCGCGCGCTGGCGCAGCGCATGGGCGCGCAGATCGAACTGGCGGACGGCCGGAGCGGCCGGGGATTGTGCGTGACGGTGCGTTTTCTGCGCGCCGATTGACCGGTGACAGGTTGGTGTCAGCGCCGCCGCCTATTCGCTATGCTTCACATCAGGGGAGCATCCGCATGTCGACCAATTTCGCCCGTCCCTTTGCCTGCCCCAAGGTCCTGCGCATCCTGTTGCTGGCCGGATCGGCCGCGGCGGCGCTGACCGGGCTTTCGGTCCATGCCCAGCAGCGCGGCGGCCAGACGCTCGAAACCGTGCCGGTCCCCAGCACGCCGATCGCGGGCGATTTCAGCCTCGCCGCCGTCGGCGACCTCATCTATCTGCGCCCGATGCTGGCGACGCTGGAGAAGCAGGCACCCGAAATGCTGCGCATCCTGCGCGGTGCCGACGTGACCTTCGGCAATTTCGAGACCACCGCGCTCGACCTCGCGACCTTCAAGGGGTCGCCGCAGGCCGAATCGGGCGGGACCTGGATGCTCGCCGATCCGGCAGTGCCCAAGGACGTCGCCGCCATGGGCATCGATATCGTCGGCCATGCCAACAACCATGCGACCGACTGGGGCGTTGAGGGGATGATCGAGACGCTGAAGCTGCTCGACGCCGCGAAGCTGGTGCGCGCCGGAACCGGACGGACGATGGCAGAGGCGCGCGCGCCCGCCTATTATGACGGGCCGCAGGGGCGCGTCGCGCTCGTTTCGGCGACGACGACCTTCACCCCCATGACCCCCGCCGCCGACCCGCTGGGCCGGGTGCCGGGCCGTCCCGGCGCCAACACGATCCGCAGCACCGAGATCGGGCAGGTGTCCGAAGCCGACCTTGCGGTGCTGGCGCGCATCACCGGAACGAAGGCGGGCGCGACGGTGCGGATCAAGGGCCGCGACTTTCGCGCGGTCGATGCTCCGACGACCCCGATGACGATCGGCTACGATCTCAACCGGAAGGATCTGGACGCCAATCTGCTCGCGGTGCGGCAGGCGAAGCAGAACGGCAATTTCGTCGTCTTTTCGCTGCACAATCACGAACCCGGCAACGCCAGCCAGACCCCTGCCGATTTCGCGCCCGGTCTTGCCCGCCAGATCATCGATGCGGGCGCGGACGTCTATATGGGGCACGGGCCGCACCAGCTTCGCGGTATCGAGATCTATAAGGGCAAGCCGATCTTCTATTCGCTCGGCAACTTCGCGATGATGAACAATTCGCTCGACGAGGTGCCCGCCGACATGTTCGACCAGTTCGGCGTCACGCCGGGCAGCGTTACGACCCCCGAACTGCTCCAGGCGCGCAACGCGAAGAGCTTTTCCGATCCCAACCTCTATGAATCGGTGATCGCGACTACGCATTTCCGCGACGGACGGCTGACCGAGGTGCGCCTGTATCCGATCGACCTCGGCGTCACCGCGACGGGCGCGGCGCGCGGCGTGCCGAACATGGCCGACGCGGCAACCGGCGCCCGCATCCTCGAACGGCTCCAGCGGCTGTCGGCGCCTTTCGGCACGCGGATCGACATCGTGAAGGGCGTCGGCATCATCCGCGTCGCGAACTAGGCCGGGCGAGACCCGTGCCGCGCCCGCCGCCGGCCACCGTTTCATAGGAGTGAGACTTGCAGACCGCCGATTTCCTGATTGTGGGCGGCGGCATCGCCGGCGTGTCCGCGGCGGCGCGGCTCGCCCCGCACGGCCGGACCATCCTGCTCGAGGCCGAGGACGGTTTTGGCTATCATTCGAGCGGCCGCAGCGCGACCTATTATCATTTCGGCATCGGCAAATCGGTGGTGCGCGGGATGACGGCGTTCAGCCGCGCGCATTTCGAAACCGTGGGCGCCAACGGCACCGCGCTGTCGCGTCCTTCCTCCGCGCTGTTCATCGCGCCGCCGGAGATGCTTGCCGGGCTCGACGCGCTGGAGGCGGAGATGCGGCCCTATAGCGACGGGCTCGAGCGCCTCGACGCCGATGCCGTGCGCGCCGTCATGCCGGTCCTGCGTTGCGGCGGCGACGGGATCGTCGCCACAGTGCTCGACCGGACCGCGCGCCGCCTCGACAGCGAGGCGCTGCAACAGGATTACCGCGCCGCGATCAAGCGCGAAGGCGGCCGGTCGATCGCGGGCGCCCGCGTCGTCGCGATCGCCCGCGACGGCGCGGCCTGGGTCGCGACCACCGCGGCCGGCGATCGGTTCGCCGCCCCCGTCCTCGTCAACGCGGCGGGCGCCTGGTGTGACGAGGTCGCGCGGCTGGCGGGCGTCGCGCCGTTGGGCCTGCAACCGCTGCGCCGCACGATCATCGCCTTCGACGCGCCGCCCGGTCAGGAGGTTCGCGACTGGCCGTTCACCAAGACCGCGGTCGACGATTTCTACATGCTGCCCGAATCGGGGCGCCTGCTGGCGTGCCCCGTCGACGAAGTGCCGAGCGAGCCGACCGACGCCCAGCCGGAGGAATATGACATCGCGCTCGCGGCGGCGAAGGTCGAACATTATACGTCGCTTGCCGTCCGGCGGATCGGCCATAGCTGGGCGGGGCTGCGCACCTTCACGCACGACCGCGTTCCGGTCGCGGGCTTCGCCCCCGACGCCGACGGCTTCTTCTGGCTTGCGGGTCAGGGCGGATATGGCCTTCAGACCGCCCCGGCGATGAGCGCGATTGCCGAGGTGCTCATCACCGGCGGCGCATGGCCCGCGGGTCTGACCGACTGGGGCATCGCACCCGCCCATCTTGCGCCCGAACGGCTCGGGGTCGGGGCCGTCTAACGAGCGTGTGGCGTCGCCGTCGTGCGTCAAGCTTGCTGGGGGTGGATGTCGAAACCGGTGATGCCCGCGTCCCCGCGGATCGCGGCGACGAGGGCTTCGGCTTTCTCTTCCTCGAAGCCGTCACGACAGCGAGACGGGGATATGCGTGCGCAGTCCGGCCGGGCTCGCGCGATATTCGCGCTCGCCCCCGATCACCGCACCGGCGACGACGGCACCGGCGATCGGTCAGAGGAGATCGGGGCTGAGCATGTCCATGGCCTAACCGACCCCCCGCATGAGCCCGGGGACGAGCGGGATGCGCGCCGCGCCCGCGGCGTGCGCGGCATCGCGCGCGTCATTGCCCGCGCTCTGACCGCGGCGAACACCCCACAGTGTCGAGGAACAGCGCGGCGTCATGTTCGCGAAATATCGATTTGCATGATCAACCAACGCAAGCCGCGTCTCCCGGTTGCTCGACGCGGACGGCCCGCACCCCGATCGCAACTTTTCGGGCAGGGCTTCATTTCGACAGGGTAGGGCAAGGATAGGGACTGCAATGCGCACCTGCCGGATCGACCAATCCTCGATGATCGATCGCGCGGCGTTCGATCCGGATACGTCCATCCTTTGCATCCGCTTTCGCAATAGCGGCATCTATTTCTATTTCGACGTTCCGGAGGAACTGTTCGACGACTTGTGTCGGGCGGCGTCGGCGGGGACCTTCTTCAACGATCGGATCAGGGACCGGTTTCGCTGCGAGCGCGACCCCGAACGCCGCCGCTTCCGTCCCGATGGCTAGCCGGCAGTCCGGTGAGCGAGCCTTTCCTCCTGGACAAGCAACGTCGTCGTGCGTCGGGGACCTCCGCCCTCCCGAGCCTGGCTGTCGGCGTGCCTTGCGAATTGTCGGGCTCGCATGGCTGGCGGGCTTTTGTTGCGCTGGTATAGGGCAAACCGACCAGCAGCATGCCGGCGGAACTCCGGTTGCTTCGCTTTGACGACGAACCGGGGGGTGGAATGAGCATCGAACTGCGCGTCTTGTCCGGTCCCGAAATCCGCGAAATGCTGCCGATGTCGGCGTGCATCGAGCTGATGGAAACCACGATGGTCGCGGTGTCAGAAGGGCAATCGCTGCTGCCGCTGCGCAGCATCATGACGATGCCCGGCGACATCGGTGCGCTCGGGATCATGCCGGGCTATCTGGCGACCGCCGATATGTACGCGGTCAAGCTGCTCAGCCTCTTCCCCCGCAATGCCGGCACCGGCCTTTCGTCGCATCTCGGGATGCTGGTGCTGTTCGAAACCGGCCACGGCCACCCGGTCGGACTGCTCGACGCCGCCGAGATCACGGCGATCCGGACGGCCGCCGCCAGCGGCATGGCGACGCGCCTTCTCGCCCGCAGGGAAGCGACGCGACTGGCCATATTGGGCACCGGCGAACAGGCAAGGCGACATGTCGAGGCGATGATTGCCGTCCGGCCGATCGCGGACATCCGCATCTGGGGCCGCAATCCCGCGAAGGCGCAGGCTCTCGCCGCATCCTGTGCCGCCACCTATGATGTCGGCTGTCGCGCCGTCGAACAGGTGGCCGATGCCGTGGCGGGCGCCGACATCGTCTGCACCACGACCCATGCCTCCGAACCGATCCTGCCGGGAGCGTGGATCGAACCGGGCACGCACCTCAACATCGTGGGCTCAAGCATTCCGAGCACCGCCGAGATCGATGGCGATCTGGTCGCGAAGTCGCGCTTCTTCGTTGATTATCGGGATTCCGCGCTCAACCAGGCCGGCGAATATCTGCGCGCGATCGCCGCGGGTCTGATTGGTCCCGATCATATCCTCGGCGAGATCGGTGAGGTCGCGTTGGGCAAGGTGGCGGGACGCTGCAGCGACGACGACATCACGATCTACAAATCGCTGGGCATCGCCGCGCAGGACATTGCGGCGGGACATCATGTGCTGGCCCGCGCTGCCGACCGGAATATCGGACAATGTGTTTCGTTCGGTTGAGGGTCTTGTCGGCCTCGGTTTCCTTTCATTCTTGATCGGCGGCACCGAATGCGCGTCCGCACAAGTTGATCCATTTGAAGTTTTGCCGATTTTTGCGGCGCTCCCCTTGCTCCATGGGGAACTCCCCCATCGAGGGGCGCGTCTCTCCTGCATCTTGGAACGCCCGCAGGAGCTCGAAGATGGCGGAAAAGGACAAACGCGCCGACGGCGATGCCCGGTCCGAGCAGGCCGAGGGCGCTCCGACGCCGGGCGGACTTCCGCGGGAGGATGTCGAGGATCGCGATAATGTCGGCATCGTGAAGGCCGGGGACTATCCGCCCGATCAGCGCGCGTCGGCCGAGACCGCTGGCCTCGGACGGGACCGCGGCGAAAAGGGCAGGCCGGCGACGCCGCGTGCGAAGTCGAACCGGAGCGATTAGAGGAGGTTGTGATGGCGATCTGCGATCAATGCGGCAACGATTATGACAAGAGCTTCACCGTCGAACTCGGCGGGAAGACCTCGACCTTCGACAGTTTCGAATGCGCGATCGAAGCGCTGGCGCCGCGCTGCGTCCATTGCGACTGTCGAATCATCGGACATGGCGTGGAAGAGGGCGACGATATCTTCTGCTGCGCACACTGCGCCGGACAGAGCGGCGGCACTCAGATCAGGGATCGGGCATGACGGATAATCGGCATATCTGGGATTTGCGCGGCACGCTGACGCGCGCGCATGACGAAGAGAGCGGCATCGAATTGCCGCTGCTGGAAGATGATCTGCCAGCGGCGAGGCCGCTTCGCGAAATTCTTGTCGCGTTCCATCGGGCATCGCCGCAGGACCGCGAACATTTCACGCTCGTGCTGGAAAACGGCCAGGCGTTCAGTGCCGACGACATATCCGAACTTCTCTCGCGTCCTGATTCGCCGTTCCGCTGAAGCCTGTCTCATGGCGCGAACCTCAGTCGGCCACCTCGAACAGGCCGGCCGCGCCCATCCCTCCTGCCGTGCACATGGATACGACGACCCAGCGTATGCCGCGGCGGCGACCTTCGAGCAGGGCGTGGCCCACCAGCCTGCTTCCCGTCATCCCGAACGGATGCCCCACTGCGATCGCGCCGCCGTTGACGTTCAATCGAGCATCGTTGATGCCCAGAAAGTCGCGGCAATAGAGGCATTGGCTGGCGAACGCCTCGTTTATCTCCCATAATCCGATGTCATCGATCCCGAGCCCCGCACGTTGCAGCAGCTTGGGGATGGCATGGATCGGACCGACGCCCATCTCCTCCGGAGCGCAGCCCGCCGCCTGAAAGCCCCGATAAAAGCCCAATATCTCTTTGGCCTCCGCCTCTGCGGTCGACCGCTCCATCAACAATTGCGCCGATGCGCCATCGGACAACTGGCTGGCGTTTCCTGCCGTGACATGCTGTCCCTGTGCGATCAACTCACCGCCCTGGAACACGGGCTTCAGTCCGGCGAGCGCCTCTTTCGTTGTATCGCCACGAACACCCTCGTCGCGATCGATCCGGACCTCCTCGACACCCGAAACCATTCCTTCCCTGGAGCGAAGCGCGCGTTCCACGGTTATGGGCACAATCTCGTCGGCGAACAGGTTGCGCTCGATTGCTTCCGTGGCGCGGCGATGGCTCTCCGCCGCGAAGCCGTCCTGTGCGTCCCGCGAAATGCCATAGCGCTCGGCGACGAGTTCGGCCGTTTCGATCATGGCCATATAGGCGTGCGGTTGTCCCGAAATGACCGATCGGTTCTGGATCGGGGGCGGCGCCTGCGGAATGGCGAGGCTGACGCTCTCCATGCCACCCGCCAGAGCTATGTCGATATCGTCGGCGATAATGGACCGCGCCGCCAGTGCGATTGCGGACAGGCCGGACCCGCATTTGCGATCGAGCGTCATCGCGGGAATGCTGATCGGCAGACCGGATGCGAAAATCGACATCCGGCCAAGATTGGATCCTTGGGAGCCGTGCTGAAGGGCCGTGCCGAAATAGACATCGTCTATCCGCGCGGGATCGATGCCGGAACGTTCGACCGCGGCTTTCAGCACATGGCTGGCCAGCACCGGGGCTTCGGTGATGTTGAAGGCGCCCTTGTGTGCCTTGCCGATTGCAGTACGGGCGGTTGCGACGATGGCTACTTCACGCAAGACTCAATCCTTTCCGCCTAGGGTTCGGGACCATTCTCCGCCGCTTGCCGCGACATGGCGGAGCAACGCTGACGGCTGCCATCGGGGGCCCAACTCGGCACCCAGGCGCTCCGCCATCGCAACCACGCGGTCCAGCCCGGTCTGTTCGCCCCAGTACATCGGTCCTCCGCGATGCGCCGGGAAGCCATAGCCGTTGACCCACGCTACATCGATATCGCTGGCGCGCAGCGCTATGTCTTCCTCGATCTCGCGCGCGCCTTCGTTGATAATCGGCAGGAACAGACGGTCGCGAATCTCTTCGTCGGTGAAGCTTCGTTGCCGGATCCCCAGCTCGCGCGCGGCTGCCTGGATAATGGCGAGGGCTTCGGGGTCGGTGATGCGTTTTCGGCCTTCATATCGATAGAATCCGGCCCCGCTTTTTTGCCCCAGGCGCCCGGCCTCGACCATCTTTTCGATCAGCGGGGACAGCCGCTCCTCGGGCGGCAGCGTCCTGGCTCTCACGGATCGTACCAATGCGGCCACGTCTAGCCCCGCCATGTCGCGCATGGCCACCGGGCCCATAGGCATGCCGAACGCTTCCGCCACATGATCGATCTGTTCCGGGCTGGCGCCCTGCTCCATCAGAAATTCGGCCTGGCCGGTATAAAATTGAAGGGAGCGGTTGGCGATGAAGCCATCGCAATTCCCCGCAAGCACGGCAACCTTTCCCAACCGCCTGGCAAGCGCCATTCCCGTGGAAAGCGCCTCCGGGCTGCTGGCGCCCGACCGCACGACCTCAACCAGCTTCATGACGTGCGCGGGCGAGAAGAAATGCAGGCCGATAACCCGCGACGGGTGGTTCGACGCGGCTGCCATCCGGTCGATGTCCAGCGAACTGGTGTTGCTTGCAAGGATGGCATGGGCGGGAGTCACCTCGCCAAGGCGCGCGAAAATGCTTTCCTTGATCGCCATCCTTTCGGGGGCGGCCTCGATCACAAGATCGCAGGAAGAGAAGCTCCGATAGTCGGTATGAAAATGAATATGATTCTGCGCGGCGTGGCGCGCCGCATCGCTCATCGCGCCGCGTGCCACCGCACCCGCATGAATTTGTGCGATCCGTTGCTGCGCGGCCGACGTGGCATCCTGATCGACGTCGACAAGAATGACATCGATACCGGCATTGGCAAGGGCGACCGCAATGCCCGATCCCATCAGTCCGCCGCCAACGATTCCTGCCCGCGCCACCTCCAAGGCCGGAGCAGGGTTGCTTCCGAGCGCCTTGGCGGCGTCGCGCTCGGCAAAAAACGCGTAGGCGAGCGCTCTGTTCTGCTCGCCCCCCTGCAACGCGTCGAACTGCGCTCGTTCAAATGCCACGCCCTCCGCCCCAGGCAAGCGGCATGCGGCCTCGATGCAATCGACGATGGCATCCGGCGCCAGACGCCCGCGAGCACGCTTGCGATTGTTCGTCCGGGCATCCGTGAAGATCGCGGCATCGACGTTTGCGATGGCGTGGCTCCTTTCCAGAATCGGCGGCGGAACGTCGCCAGCGGCAAGCCGGTCGCGCAGAAAGCGGGCGGGTGCGTCGTGGGTGTCGGTCACGATCGCGTCGAATATGCCGAGATCGGACGCTTCCTTTGCATCCAGGCGCCGGCCGGAAAGTATGACGTCGAGCGCGACCCGTGGCCCGCAGAGCCGGGTAAGGCGCTGCGTGCCCCCCGCGCCCGGCAACAGGCCGAGCTTGACCTCGGGCAAACCGACCGTTGCATCGGGGAGCCCGACACGAAACGTGCAGGTCAGCGCGAGTTCGAGGCCGCCGCCCAAAGCGCTTCCATGTATGGCAGCGACGCTGGGCTTGCCTGCCTCGATCATGTCTTGGATATCCCGCACGGTCGGGGATTGCAGGTGCATGCCTTGCTGAAGTTCCTTGATGTCGGCACCCGCTATGAAGGTCTTGCCGATCGTCCGAAGTATGAGTCCGTCCACGAGAGGGTCGGCATTGGCGGCCGCAATCGCCCGGGCCAGCCCCTGCCTAACGGTCAGGCTCAAGGCATTGACCGGCGGATGGTCGACCGAAATGAATGCGAGCCCGTCGCTCACGTGGATATCTACTGGACCCACCTTCATATCCTCACTTGATCAGGAAACCGGCATCGACCGGAAGCGCCACGCCGGTTATGAAACGCGCCTCGTCGGAACACAGCCAGAGTATCGCATTCGCCACATCCTCCGCTTCCACCCATGGAGTCGGCAGAATATTGATGCGCGCGGCAGCTTTCTCGATGTCCGCAGCGGTCGGATGCTCAAGATCCGGTCTGAACAGCCGGAAATGAGCCTCATGCTCTATCATCGGGGTCCGGACGGTCGTCGAACACACCGCGTTCACGCGTATCCATTTCGGTCCCAACTCTGCGGCCAGGGATTGCATCAGGCCGATGACACCGTGCTTCGCCGCCGAATAATGCGAAACGCCGGGAAGCGCCTTGATGCCGGTGGCAGAGGCGGTGAAAATGATCACGCCATTTTCTGTCGCGCGCAGATGGGGGATGGCGGCGCGGCAGGTCCGCCAGGCCCCCGAAAGATTGACCTCGATCATTCGGTCCCATTGCTCTGTCGTCAACTGGTCGGAAGCACCCATTCCGGAAATTCCGGCGTTGGCGATCACGAAGTCGAGCCGGCTGAATGTTTTGACACCGCAGTCGATGGCATGCTCGATCGCCGCCAGATCCCGGATGTCTCCGTGCTTTGCGACGATCTGCCGGCCTTGCGCCTGAACGGCGGCGACGGTTTCTTCGAAATCGGCGGGTATCGAGGAAGGTGAATCCGGTGCGACCGCGCCGCATATGTCGAGGGCGATAATATCCGCTCCTTCGCGGGCGAATGCGACCGCGACCGCCCGGCCTTGCCCTCGCGCCGCCCCGGTGACGAACGCCACTTTCCCTTCAAAACGTCCTGTCATGCCCTGACCTTTTCAGGCGCCCATGCGTGAATGCCTGCACCCAGATGCGCGCCACCGTCGATTTGCAGCAACTGTCCGGTGATCAGTTGCGCCGCGTCGCTGGCGAGAAAGGCCACGAGCTCTGCAATGGCTTGCGTGTCGGTGCCGCGACCGAGCGGGATGGCGTCCATTCTTTCGAGCGCGCGTTCCCGCGCCGTCGGATCCAGATTCTCGGTAAAGACGATTCCGGGGCCGATGCAGTTGAGGCGGATTCCCTGGCTACCCCATTCGAGCGCGAGCGTTCTCGTCAGGCCGAGAACGCCCGCGCGGGCTGCAACGCCGTGGGCGGCGCCCATGATGCCCCGATCTATGCCGGTGAGCGACATATTGACGACGGCGCCGCGGCGTCTGGCCAGATGCGGGTGCGCCGCAAGGATAAGGCTGAAGACGGCGGACAGATTGAGATCGATCACGGCATCCCAGCCGCGTCGCGAAATCTGCGTCGCCGGAGCATAGAACTGGCCACCGGCATTGTTCACCAGCAGGTCGATTCCATGATCCCCCGCCACTTGCGAGATCATCTCGGCCGCCATGTCCGCGTTTCGCACGTCACATGCGACGGCCGCGACGCAACCGCCTCGCTCCCCGGCTTGCTTCGCCGTTTCCTCGAGCGTTTCAAGATGCCTCCCGACCCCCGTCACATGCGCTCCGAGCGCAGCAAGACGAAGCGTAATGGCCCGACCGATACCGCTCCCGGCACCTGTGACCAGACAACGCCGCCCGGCGAGGCATGCATCGGCGAGAACCTCAGCTGATCCGCCGCTCATGGCCGCTCCAATAGATATCTCGAAGGGTTCGCTTGAGGATTTTTCCGGACGCGTTGCGCGGCATTTCCTCAACAAAATCGATGGATTTCGGGCATTTGTAGGCGGCAATGCGTTCGCGCGCCCACGCGATCAGCTCCGCCTCGTCGGGCCGTTCGCCGCGCGGCAGCACGATGGCCTTTACCGCTTCGCCCCACCGCGCGTCGGGGACGCCGATGACGGCGACGGCATCCACGGACGGATGCGCGGCCAGGACATGTTCGATCTCGATCGGATAGACATTCTCGCCGCCCGTCACGATCATGTCCTTGATGCGGTCGGTGAGGAACAGATAGCCGTCGTCGTCGAGAAACCCGGCGTCTCCGGTCCGGAGCCAGCCGTCGCCGGTTATCACCGCGGCCGTTTCCTCGGGTTTTCGCCAATAGCCTTCCATCATGCCGGGGCTGCGGCCCCACACCTCGCCGACGACGTGCCTCGGGCAATCGCGGTCGGTTTCGGGGTCCACGACCCGCACGTCGCCCCACGGGACCGCCGTGCCGGCGGAACGAAGGCGCCCGCGATGTTCGTCGTCGAGCGCATGATCCTCGGACCGGAGAATCGTGATCGTGCCGTTGATTTCGGTGAGGCCATAGCCTTGCACGAGGCCGCACGGCAGCACGGTCAGCGCCCGCGCCAACACCGGTTCGGTTATCGGCGCCGCGCCATAGAGTATCTTGCGCAGTCGCGACAGGTCGCGTGGCGGACTGTTCTCGATGGCTCCGATCACCTGCTCGAGCATGATGGGCGCCATCATTGCATTGGTCACCTGCTCCGATGCCAGCAGATCGGCGACCGCATTCGCTTCGAACTCCGAGACCAGTATGTCATGCCCTCCGCACGAGAGGGCGAGCAGTCCCCAGCAGGCGCCGGCGGTGTGGAAGGTCGGCATGCAGACAAGGCTGACGCTATGCTCGTCAAAGGCCCACGCCTCGGCGGCACCGGGCATGATCGACCAGAGGCTTTGATGGGTGAAGGCGACGCCCTTGGCATGGCCGGTCGTTCCCGACGTGTAGCAGATCATGCAGATGTCGCCCTGACGGGAAACACGCGCCCGCGGAGCGTCGTCGGCGGATCGCATCCGGCGGGCGTAGCCGTCGGCAGAGGGGTCGTCGAAGTCGAGACGGATCGGAGGTTCGTTGAGCCCGCGGCACGCGTCGTCGAGCAGCCCCATGGCCGCCCGCGACGCCAGCGCGACACGCGGCGAGCAATCCTCCAGTTGCGCGGCGAGTTCAGCCGCGCTCAGCCGCCAATTCATGCCGACCGAGATCGCTCCCAGCTTCGCGACTGCGAATATAACGTCGAAATGCTCGGCACGGTTGCGGCCGAGAAAGGCGACGCGATCGCCTTGTGCGACACCCAGCCGGGCGAGCAGATCGGCGGTGCGATTGCTGTCGCGCTCGAGTTGCGCGAAGCTGCGTGTGCGCCCTTCGAAGCTGAGCGCGGGGTGGTCGGGCGTGGCAACTGCGAAGTGGCGCACGATGTCGTCAATGGTCTGCATGATATCCATTCTACAGCCAGACCTTGCCCGACTGCACCGCCATATGCTCGCTGTTGAGCACGGGAGCGGGCGCCAGATCCCCGACACCGGGCAGCGGGGGGCGGAGCCATCCATCGGCCGCGACTATTCTGCGCTCGCTGAGCCAGGGGTCCGCAAGCGCTTCCGAAGGGGTGAGCAGGGGGTCCGCCGGGACGCCGGCTTGCTCTAGCCGCTCGATCCATTGCGCCATGCCGCGGCTGGCGAAGGCGCGCGAAAGGATATCGGCCAAAACGGCGGCCTGGGCCCGGCGCTTGCGCCAGTCCCATTCTTCGCTTCCCGCAGGAAAGACGAAACCTTCCTCGCTCAAGGCGTTGACCAGCGCGCGCCACAGCCGCGGCTCGATGGCGCCGATCGCGATCGCGCGCCCGTCGCCGGTTTCATATATGTCGTTGGCGGGCTCCAGATAACGCGTCCAGGCCGCGTCGTCGCCACGCTCTTGCGCTGACGCCCGCCATGTCAGCCAGTGCAGCATGACTTCCTGCATCGCGATTTCCAGCGTGGCGCCGACGCCCGTCCGCGACCGCTGTATCAGCGCAGCGAGAATGGCCTGGACCGCCATGGCGGCACCGCCGAGGTCGGCGACAGGCATGGCGGGCCGGGTCGATCGCCGCCCTTGTCCCGACCATGTCGTCGGGAGAGCGAGTGCTCCCGACCGCGCCAGAAAATTGAGGTCATGGGCCGGAGCCGTCTCACGCGATCCTCGTCCGAACCCGCTGATCGCGCAATAGACGAGCCGCGGGTTCAATGTCCGCAGCATATCCGCACCGACACCGAGCCGGTCGGCGACACCGGGCCGGAAGTTTTCGACGACCACGTCGGCCGAGCGGGCGATATCGAGCAGTCGCTCTCGCCCTTCGTCCCGCTTCAGATCGAGCTCCACGGACCGTTTGCCGCGATTGTAGCTGTCGAAAAAAGCG
Organism: Sphingopyxis sp. SCN 67-31; assembly: GCF_001725095.1. NCBI lineage: Bacteria > Pseudomonadati > Pseudomonadota > Alphaproteobacteria > Sphingomonadales > Sphingopyxidaceae > Sphingopyxis > Sphingopyxis sp. SCN 67-31. The sequence goes on from NZ_MEFH01000016.1 coordinate 36,419, forward strand.
CCGTCATAAAGATGTCGGCCCGGTTCTCCGCCGGGCGGCTCCACTTTCAGGACATCGGCCCCCAGCCAAGCCAGGTGCAGAGCGCAAACCGGGCCCGGGAGCAGCATGCCGAGGTCGATGACCCGAATCCCTGCAAGCGGGCTATCAGGAGTGGCTGTGCGGCTGTTCATAACGACCTACTGGGTAGTATGACGCAGGAATGTCCGTCAACCCCTCTTGACAGGGGTAGCTTAAAATACATACTACTGAGTAGGTCATAAAAATTGATCCTGAAGATAATGGGGTCCGGAAATCAATTGTGGGAGGAAATTTACATGCAGAAGCATCTCATACCATCGCTCCTGGCTCTGTCGGCGGGGCTGATTTCGGTGCCTGCGGTCGCGCAGGATTCCGCGGCGGACGCATCCTCTCCGGCTGCTCAGCGCGATCGATCGGGCAACCAGCTCCAGGACATCGTCGTTACGGCCCAGAAGCGTGAGGTCGGCCTGCAACGGTCGGCGATCGCAGTGAGCGCCCTGGGTGGCGAGACGCTCGCGGAAGACCGGATTCTGAGCTTTGAGGACGTCGCCAAACGAACGACGTCGCTGTCTTTCACCGCGATCTCCGGCCTCGACCAGGAATTCAACATTCGCGGCATCACAAACACCCGGCTCGATTCGCCGTCGGCCGACCAGTCAATCGGCATTTTCATCGACGATGTTTACGTCGGGCGCCCCGGGCTGTTCAATTTCGACCTTTATGACGTCGAACGCGTCGAGGTGGTGCGCGGCCCGCAAGGCGTGCTGCTTGGCAGAAATGTGGTGGGCGGTGCGATCAACATCATCACCGCCAGCCCCAGCTTCACGCCGTCCGGCAGCTTCAGCATATCCTATGGCAATCTGGACGACCTGCTGGTTCGCGGGCATGTGACCGGGGGCCTGTCCGATACCGTCGCGGCGCGGTTCTCGTTTCAGACTCATCGCAACAGCGGTTATTCACGCGACCTCCTCAACAATCGGAACCTCGATGATGTCCGCAGCCTCCAGGCTCGCGGACAATTGCTGTTCGAACCGCAGGATTCAGACTTTCGGGCACGCCTGATCGTTGACGTGACCCACGACGAATCGAACGGAATCGCGCAGATCGCTATCGACGGGCCCGATGCGGGCCGTGGACCGTGGAGCGCGGCACGGGAGCAAATCGGGGCTCTGCGCGGCAGGCCGCTCACGATCCGTGAGGCGTTGCCGCAGCATCCGATCTTCGCGGGCGATGCGGCCGCCACGCCCCAGGGCATGGTGCGCGACGCCATCGGCGTCAATGCGCAGATCAGCAAGGGCCTCGGCGACATCGCCACGATCGAAGCGGTGATCGGCTACCGGGACGGCAAGGCCAACAGCCAATATGACCAGACCGGTCTCGGACCCATCAACGGATATGGCGTTATTTCGCCCACGCTGTTCACCACGCCGGTCGGCGAAAGCGAAGATGCGCGCCAGTTCTCCCAGGAACTGCGGATCGTTTCCAAGCCGGTGGATGTCGGTTTCGACTGGATTGTGGGCGCCTATCATCAGCGCGACAATGTCACCAAGATCGACCATTTCTGGGGCGAAGTGCCGATGGTGGCGCTCGATCAGCTTTCCGGCGAATCGCTCTGGCATAACCATGCGATCAGCGAGACCTGGGCGGCGTTCGGCCAACTTGGCTATCGTTTCTCGCCTTCGTTGCGCGCGGTCGCGGGCCTTCGCTATTCGCACGACAAGAAGCGGGGAAGGGTGGCCGGAACGGCGGTCGAGACGGGTGACCGCTTCAATCCCGGCGGAACGGTGCCCCTGTCGCCGCTCGGGGTCGGGCTGGCTACTGGAGAATCCTTCGATGCCGACTATAGCGACAGCTGGAGCAAGCTGACGCCCCAGTTCACGCTGGAGTTCACGCCGACGCCCCGTTTCCTCGTCTATGCGACCTATTCTGCCGGCTACAAGGGCGGTGGATTTGAAGATACGCCTGCAAACGCCATCGCCGCGCGCATCAGCTACGATCCTGAAACCGTCCAGAATTACGAGCTTGGCGCCAAATGGGATTTTCTCGACCGACGCGCTCGCCTCAACGTCGCGCTGTTCCAGATGGATTACCGCGACCTTCAGGTGACGCAGACCGACAGCAATTGCCTTTGCAGCGTGACCGACAACGCGGCCGATGCGCGTATTCGGGGAATCGAGCTTGAGGCTCAGCTGATCCCGATCACCGGATTGCAGCTGTTCGGCAGCCTGACGGTGCTCGATACGAAATATATCGATTTCACCGACTCGCTCGGCAACGACAACACCGGAAAATTCCTGCAGCGCACTCCCAAATCGCAATATAATGTTGGATTCCAGTATGACCTGCCGGTCGGCGCGAACGGGGATGAAATCAGCCTGCGCGCCAACTATACGCACAAGGGCAAATCCTACTGGTTCCCGACCAATGCCCAATATGAGAAGCCTTACGGCCTTCTCGACGCGCGCATCTCCTTCAAGTCTGCGGATGGATGGACGGCGGCCCTGTGGGGCCGGAACCTCACGAACGAGGCCTATCGCGTCAACGTCAACTATGCGCTGAACGACGAAGTGTCGCGCTTTGCCGCCCCGCGCACCTATGGCGCGGAAATCTCGTTCCAATTCTGAAGCGGGCAGGCTGGTCTTGTGGTCAGCCTGCTCGACAAGACTTTGCGGGATGGAGTAGCGCTCGCTAGATAAGCATGAGGGGGAACCGAAGCTGACTGACATGACAGAACCCAAGCCGTCCGGAAAACGCGTTGCGACCAGAGCACGGCCGAACAGGAATGAAGAGGGACGGCAGGAGATTCTGGTCGCCGCCACCGACGCCTTCATGCGCCTTGGATATGCGCGGGCATCGATTGACGAAATCGCCGATCAGATGGGTGCGACGAAGGGCCGCGTCTATCATTATTATCGCAGCAAGGCGGATATCCTCATGGACATCCATCGCCATGTGCTGGAGATGATGTTCGACGCCGTCCAGGCCGAACGCGATGCAGCCGGTAACCCGGTCGAAGCGCTTCGCGCGATGGCGCGGCGCCACGCATTGATCGTGATGGAGAATCTCGCCTTCACGCGCGTCACGCTGTTGTCCACGACCGATTTGTTCGTGAACGAGAAGCAGCAGGATTTCGTAAGCGATATCGCGAAGATCAGGCGCAATTACGAAATGCTGTTCGTCGCCACGCTGGAACGCGGGATGGAAACCGGCGTGTTTCGCCAGACCGACGCAAAGCTGCTGGCCAAGCCGCTGCTGGGGTCGCTCAACTGGACCACGATGTGGTACATTGATCGTGAGCAGACGACCGATGAGGGGCGCGCCAAAATCGCCGACATCATCGTGGATTATATTCTGGAAGGCGTCACGGCGAGATAGCCGGCCGCGACATCCCGCAAAATGTCCTTGCGAACCTTTGTGGCGTTCGCACTGACGGTGACCGGGATGTCGAAATCCATCACGATACGCTCGGGTACCTTGTAGCGTGCGAGTGTGGAGGCGACGAACGACCGCAGATCGGCTTCCGCGACATCGGCGCCCGGACGAAGACGCGCGAAGGCCACCGCGACATCGCCTTCGTTCGGCCGCTTCGCGCCGACGACATGGGCCTCGTCGACCGCTGGGTGAAGGCAAAGGGCGGCCTCGATTTCGGACGGGTCGACCAATGTGCCGCGCAGGCGCAGGGCGTCTCCCATCCTGGCGATGAAATGAAAGCCGTCGCTAGCGCGCTCGCCGAGATCGCCCGTGCGAAACCAGCCGTCTTGCGTGAATGCCGCACGGGACGCGTCGCAGTCGTCAAAATAGCCCTGGGTCACGGTGGGCCCCGCCAACTGGATTTCTCCTTGCCCGCCGATCCGGGCCGGCTCGCCCGAATCCGGGTCGACGACACGAAATCTGGTCGCGCTGTCGAGCAATGGTCCGCCAGCCAGTTCGCGAAGCGCGCGGGGGGCTTCGGGGCCGCAGCCCGCCACGAAGGCCAGCGCTTCGGAGGATCCATAGGCTTGGGCGGCCCGCAGACCGGGACCGCAACGCTCCACGGCATCGATGACGTCCGCGGGCGATCGCCCGGTGAAGGCGCCGAAATAGCAGCTGCGCCAGGATCGCAGGGGTAACGCCGACGGGGCGAGGGCGTCGATGATGGCAAGGATGAGGTTGTCGCCGCCGTGCACATGGGCCACGGCGAGGCGTTCTATCGTCTTCCCGGCCTTTTCCGCGTCGAAGACGGGCATGAGCACCGCGGTTCCGCCCGCCATGAGCGTGGCGAGGGTAATGCCCAGGCCCCAGATCCCGCATAGAGGCAGCGCACAAAGGACGAGATCGCCTCCTTCGATGTCGAACCGGCGGCCTGCGGCGGAAAAGCGTATGGCAAGCGCGGACTGGCGGTGGACGGCGAATTTGGGCTGTCCCGTGGAACCGCTCGTTGCAAGCAGGTTGATGGGGGCGTCGGCGGTCAGGCGCCGGGCGGTCCCCTTGGCGAAGTCGGCGTGTGGCGGCGCGGCACCGGTCAAGGGCAGCTTCAGAACCGGCGCATGCGGACCATCCCCAGCCGCTTCGGCCAGAATTCCGTCGAAATCGACGTCGCAGAAGTCCATCGGGCGGATGATCAACGCTGGTCGCGTTCGACGAAGCAGATGACCGATTTCTGTCGCGCGCCACCGCGTATTGATCGGGACGACGACCACTCCGCTATAGGCCGCGGCCAGCTCGATTGCCGGCCATGCGGCAATATTCGGAAGCCACAGCGCGACCCGATCGCCCTGTTCGAGTCCCCTGGCGGCAAATAGCGCGGCCCAGCAGCGCGCCGCTTCGATCAACGTGCCGTAGCGGACGGGCTCGTCGCCTGTGTCGTGCGTGACGATGAGGGCCACGCGCTCGGAATCTTGTTGCTCGATGCGGTCAAACAGCCCTTCGCGCACGCCTGCCTCCTCAATAGGATCGCGGCAAGCCGACCACTTGCTGGGCGATATAGTTCAGCGCCATTTCCTGGCTGATGGGCGCGATACGCATCAGACGCGCTTCACGGAAATATCGCTCCACGTCATATTCCGCGGCATAGCCCAGACCTCCAAGCGTCTGGACGGCCCGGTCGGCGGCGTAAAAGGCCGCATCGGCGCAAAGGAGCTTTGCCATATTGGCTTCGGCTCCGCACGACTCTCCGCGATCATAAAGCCATGCCGCCTTGCGCGCCAGCAGTTCGGCGGCCTGCAAGTTCGCATGGGCCTGGGCTAGCGGGTGCTGGATGGCCTGGTTGGCGCCGATCGGCCTGTTGAAGACGACGCGCTCATTGGCATAGCGGACAGCGCGGCGCAGCGCCGCGTAACCGATGCCGAGAGATTCATGCGCGAGCAGGATCCGCTCGGGATTGAGCCCGTCGAGAAGATAGCGGAACCCTTCTCCCTCTTTCCCGATGCGGGCCGACGCAGGTACTTCGAGATCGTCGATAAAGACTTCGGTCGAGGCCACGGCATTGCGGCCCATTTTTTCGATCGGCCGGATCGAAATCTTCGAACGGTCGATATCGATCAGGAACAGCGTGATGCCATCGGTGGGCTTCGCGCATTCTTCTCGTGGTTTCGTCCGGGTGACGAGGATCATCTTTTCGGAATCGAGGGCCTTGGTGATCCAGATCTTGCGGCCGTTGATGACATAGCCGTTGTCCGTTCGCCGGGCGAAGGTCCGGATGCGTGTGGTGTCCGTGCCGGCATCGGCCTCGGTCACGGCGAAACAGACATGGCATTCGCCGCTCGCAACGCGGGGAAGGAGCGAGCGCCGCAACTCCTCAGAGCCATGTTTGGCCACGACATTGACGCCAAAGATGCTCAGATGCATGGGGCTGCAGCCATTCATGGCTGCGCCGGAGGCCGCGACTTCCTGCAGCAGGATCGCGGCTTCCGTGATGCCGAGGCCGCTGCCGCCATAGGCTTCCGGAATCGCAATTCCGAGCCAGCCTTTCTCGGCAAAGGCATTGTAGAAATCCCAGGGGAACTCGTGTTTCTCGTCGCGCTCGCGCCAATAGGCATCATCGAATGTTCCGGCGAGCGCTCGTACCGCCGACTGCACTTCTTTCTGGGTATCGCTAAGCTCAAAATTCATGGTCAATCCGCCTGTCGCTGTTCAAAAAGGTCGGTCCGGACGGCCGCGGCCGCATGCGGGAAGGGGATGGCTGTCGCTATCCGACGAACATCCGGTGCAACGTATCGGGATCGAGCGGGGCGCCGGGACGCAGGCCGTCGCTCGAGACGACCTTGTCCCACACCGCCTCCAGGCTGTCGCCGCCAGTGATCCGCGCGCCCGGAGAGACGGCTATATGAGCCGACGCGAACCAGTCGCCTCCCGCGACGATGATGGCTCCGCTGGTCTCGAGGTCGTCCGACGCCAGCTTCAAAACGGCGGGCGTCACCTTGTCCGGCGACAGGTTCGCGGCCAATTCGGGCGAAAGGAGATGCTCCGACATCGGAGTCGTCGCAATGGGCGCCAGGCTGTTGACGAGAATCCCGTAGCGCCTGCCTTCGATCGCGAGGACGTTCGCGAGCCCGATAATGCCCATCTTCGCCGCCGCATAGGATGCCTGGGAGAAATTGCCCCACAAGCCGGAGGGGGACGTCACGAGTATCAGCCGCCCGTGACGCTGTTCGATCATCTTCGGCCAGGCGGCCCGGCACAGATGGTGCGTGCCATGAAGGTGGACGTCGATCACGTCGTCCCACTGGCTTGCGGTGGATTTCGCATAGCTTTGATTGCGCTCGATCCCCGCATTGGAAACGAGGATGTCGATCCGCCCGAAAGCCTCTGTTGCCGCATCGACGATGGCTTGTCCCCCGGCGGCGGTGGCGACGCTGTCGGTGTTGGCGACAGCCTCGCCGCCTTTGTTGCAAATCTCCTTAGCCACCAGATGCGCCGTCGACGCGGGTCCCGTATCGGTTTCCGCGCGGCCGATGTCGTTGACCACGACGCGCGCGCCCGCGCGCGCCAGACCAATCGCGTAGCTGCGTCCCAGACCCTGTCCGGCGCCGGTTACCACCGCGACGCGTCCCGCAAGATGTCCCATCATTCGGCCGCTCCCGTCAAAAGCCCGCGCAGCGAAGCGAGATAACGCGCCGCCGTAAGGCCATCGACCATGCGATGATCACACGCGAGTGTCAGATACATCGTCGGCCGCGCGACGACGGCGCCATCGATCACGAAGGGACGCTGCGCCAGAGAGCCGACGAACAGCAAGGCGCTTTGGCGCTGGTTGATGGTGGGGAAGCCCGTATCGATGCCATAAGCGCCGAGATTCGAAATCGTCATCACGGCGCCTTCGAATTGATCGGGTGCCAGCCGCCGCGCGGCTGCGGCCGCTCGCAATTCGACGATCCGGGCGGATATTTCGGGCAATGTGAGGTCGTTCGCGTCCCGCAGGACGGGAGTCATCAACCCATGGTCGGTGGCGACCGCGACGGCGACTGAAATCGTGTCGGGCCTTTCGATCTTGCCGTTGGCGAATATGCCGTTGAGGGCCGGCTCCTCGACCAGCGCCGCTATGGCGGCATGGACGACGATATCGTTGATCGAGATGCGCGGCGCGACGGGATCGTCCGCAAGCCGCGCGCGTTCCGCCGCGAGGCGTGCCTGCATCGGGGCGGCATCGATCAGGATGATTTCGGCAAAATGCGGTATCTCCGACCAGCTTCGCGCCATCGCGCCCGCCATGGCCTTGGGTACGCCCGCCAGCGTTTCGAGCGTGGTGCCCATGTTAGTCCACCTCGTCGGCGCGTGCGATCACCGTTCCCACTTCGACGACATCCCCGTCGGACACCAGTATCTCGCGCAATATACCCGCCCGTGTCGCCTCGACTTCGGTCAGCGCCTTCTCGGTCTCGCATTCATAGAGCGGGTCTCCCACCTCGAATCGCTCGCCGACGGTTCTGAACCAGGCCGTCACCGTGCCTTCTTCCATGGTTTGGCCGAGCTTGGTCAGTTTGATGTCGAACATGTTCATCCCTTTATCCGAGAGGCGCCCAGCACGGTTTCGACTGCATCGACCACCGCCGCGACGGGCGGAGTCAGCAAGCCTTCTAGATCGAGATTCTGTGGCACATAGGTATCGACTCCGCCCACGCGCACGGGGGCGGCGTGAAGCGACGCAAAGCAGTTTTCCACGACCTTGGCGACCAGTTCGCCCGCCAGGCCGCCCGTGACCGGCCCCTCGTGCACGACGACGAGGCGTCCGGTGCGTTTCACCGATGCCAGGATGGCGTCCAGATCCAAAGGACGAATACCCCGCGGATCGATCACTTCGCAGGAAATGCCCCGATCGTTCAGCAGCCCGGCCGCTTCGAGCGCGATGGTGGCCATGCGCGACCAGGCAACGATGGTCACGGCATCGCCCTTGCGCAGCGTCGCGGCAACGCCGAGCGGCACGATATAATCGCCATCGGGCACCGGACCGCGTCGATTGTAGAGGGACTTGTTTTCGAGAAACAGCACGGGGTCGTCGTCCCGGATCGCCGCCTTCAGCATTCCCTTCGCATCGGCGGGCGTCGCCGGCATCGCGACCTTCAGGCCGAAGCTGTGCCAGAAATATTGTGCCAGCGATTGGGAATGTTCGGGACCAAGTCCCCCGACGACGCCCTCGGGCGCGCGAATGACGAGCGGCACGGTTTGCTTGCCGCCATGCATGTAGCGCCACTTTGCGGCCTTGTTGACGATTTCGTCCATCGCGATCAGGGCGAAATCCGCATATTGCAGTTCCACGATCGGGCGCGCCCCGGCGAGCGCTGCGCCCACGCCGCCGCCGACGATGAAGGCTTCGGAAATCGGCGTATCGAAGACGCGATCGGTTCCGAACATGTCGGACAATCCCTTCGAGACGCCGAACACGCCTCCGAATGGGCCGGCGTCTTGCCCCATCATGAAAACGCGCTCGTCGCGCTGCATCTCCTCGATCAGCGCCTCGCGCAGCGCCGCGCGGTAGCTCAGCGTACGCACGCCATTGGCCGGCTCTTCGCTCATGCGGCGCCTCCCGCGCTCAACAGTCCTTCGAAAATTCGCTCGGGCCCGGGCTTGGCGGCCGATAGCGCATGCTCGACAGCGCGTTCCATCGCCTCTGCCTCCTCGGCCCGGATCTGGTCGAGACGATGCTGTTCCACACCTCTTTCGAGAAGCCTCTGCGCCGCGATCGCCTGAGGATCGCGCGTTTTCATCGCTTCCAACTCCGCTTTGTCGCGGTAAGTCTGGGGATCGCCTTCATAATGCCCGCGAAAGCGGAGGGTTTTCGCCTCGATCAACGTGGGGCCATCGCCGGCCCGTGCGCGGCCCACCGCTTCCTCCACGGCATCATGCACCGCCTCTACATCCTGTCCGTCGACGATTTTGCTTGGCATTCCATATGCCAGCGCCCGGTCCGCCACATTTTCGACGGATGTCGCGTCCCGATGCGCGACCGAGACCGAATAACCGTTGTTCTCGCAAAGCCATACCATCGGCAGCTTCCAAAGCGCTGCGGCATTGGCCGCTTCATGGAAGGTCCCCCGATTTGCGGACCCCTCGCCGAAAATGTGGACGGAGACCCGGTCGTCGCCAAGCTTGCGAGCCCCAAGGGCCGCACCCGCCGAGAGAACGAAGCCGCCGCCGAGCGTCCCGCTCGATCCCATCAGGCCAAGCGAGGGGTCGACGGCGTGCACGATGCCCGCCCCGAGGCCGCCCGTCGCGCCGTCCACCCTGCCGAGGAAATCCCCCAGCAGCGGCCCGACCTGCATGCCCTTCGCAAGCAGCTGGGTTACGCCGCGGTGGCTGTAGAACAGCATGTCGTCCGGCCGCAGCGCAGCGCATGTTCCAGTGCCGATCGCTTCCTGCCCGCGTCCCGAATGCAGCAAGATGCGAGCCGTGCCATCCTCGATGAGGCGAAGCACGGCGCGCTCGAGCAATATCGAACGCTCCATGATCCGATAGGCATGCAAGAGCCGTTCGTCAGACATTTGGGCCAAGCGTTCTACTCCCTTTGCTGCCGGCATTCGCGCCGCGAATGTCGCTGTCACGATGCCCGACCAAGCCCCGCATCGCTATTGACCTACTGAGTAGTATGTGTAGATATCCACTGTCAAGCGGCAGGGCGTTCCGGTCTCGTCGCGCCCGAAGCCAAATGAGGTGAAACCCATGAATTCCACTGCGCGAACAGGTGCTTCCGCTTATATGGACGATCAAGCCCTTATCGATCGGGTCGATCGGCTGTGTCGCGACACGCTTGTGCCTATCGTGCGTTCATGGCCCGAACACGACCGCACCTGTCGCCCGCTGATCGAAGCGCTGGCGAGGGAAAATCTGTTCGGACTGGCCCTCCCGGAGGCCTATGGCGGTGCCGGCCAGCTCGACCGCTATTCGCATCTGTTGTGCCTGCTGCGCGAACGCTTCGGCTATCATGAGCCGCTGATAGATACGCATTTTGCCATCCAGGGCCTTGGCACCAGCGCCATCCTTCGCATGGGCAGCGATGACCAGCATGCGCGCTATCTGCCGGGTCTGACGTCGGGCAGCATGCTCTTTTCCTTTGCGCTGACCGAACCTCACAGCGGATCCGACGTTCTCGGAATGAAGACCCGTGCCCGCCGGGACGGCGAGGACTGGATCATCAATGGCTCGAAGATGTTCATTTCCGGCGCACCCGACGCCGATGTCTATATCACCTTCGCCCGGACCGGCGGCGAAGAGGACCGGCGCGCGGTGACGGCCTTTCTCATCGAAAAGGATACTCCCGGTTTCACCGCGCGCGGCGATATCCACCTCCAGGCTCCGCACGCGATCGGCTACCTCGATTTTGACGAATGCAGGGTGTCCGACAGGCAACGGCTCGGGGAATCGGGCGACGGGCTTCGGGCTTCCCTCGGCACGCTGGAGATCTTCCGGCCGTCGGTTGGCGCGGCAACCGTCGGCATGGCGCGGCGCGCGCTGGATCTCGCGCTCGACGTGGCGAAAAGCCGCCAGGCCTTTGGCGCGCCTCTCGCGGCGCTGCCTGGCATCCGACTCAAGCTGGGGCGCATGGCGGCGCTCGTCGCCGGCGGGGCCGCCCTGGTCGCACGCGCCGCGCAGCTTCGCGATGCGGGTCAGCGCACGGTCGTCGAAGGCGCGATCGCCAAGGCTTTCGCGACCGAAGCCGCGCTCGAGGTGATCCACGATTCCCAGCAGATCCACGGCGGACGCGGCGTGATCGTGGGTCAGGAGATCGAGGCGCTCGTTCGCGCCGCCCGGCCCACGACGATTTATGAGGGGGCGTCCGAGGTGCAGCGATCGATCATCGGCCGTGCGGAAGCCAGGCGGGGCGAGGCGGGCGGCGCTCGCGGGCTGACCGCACCCCCGCCCGGAAAGCTCGGCGATCTGCTGGGGGCAGTACGGGCGAGCTATGAAGCCTGGCTTGCCAGTGCTGCGGGGGGGCAGTCGGACGATCCCGCCTTCCATGTTCGCCTGGCCGAGAGTGCGATGGCGATCGAAGCGGCGGAAACGGTCGCGGACGGCGATGCGCGCATGTGGCTGGCGCTGGCCGCGGCGCGGACGCTGGCGGGCGACATTCAGCGCACCGGCAGCCGGGTCTCGACCGCGACGCTTGGCGATGCCGCGGCTGGACTGGGTGCGTCGGAGGACGCGATCGCGCTGCGCCTTGCGGATTCGCTCCTGTGAGCGGCCTGTGGTTCGAGCAGTTCGAGGTCGGCCAGCGGTTCGAGCATCCGTGGCGGCGTAGCGTGACCGAATATGACAACATGCTCTTTTCGAATCTGACGCTGAATGTTCAGCCGCTGCATATCGACTTTGAATTCGCGAAGACGACCGAATTCGGAAGACCTCTTGTGAACTCGCTCTTCACGCTCGGTCTGATGATCGGGATGACCGTGAATGATACCACCCTCGGCACGACGGTCGCCAATCTCGGGATGTCCGACGTGCGCTTTCCCAAGCCGGTCTTTCACGGCGACACGATTCGCGTCGTCACGATCGTCAAGGACAAGCGGGAGAGTGGCTCGCGCCCCGATCAGGGCATCGTGACCTTCGTTCACGAGGCTTATAATCAGGCCGATGAACTGGTGGCCGTGTGTGAGCGGGCCGCGCTGATGCACCGTATGCCCGCGGCATGATCGCCCCCTCGCTCCATTTGCTCATCTCCGCGCCGGCGAACGGCCTCGATGTCATCGACAAGTTGGCGCGGAGGTCGGCCGATCGCTTCGTGATCGACGGGCCTGCGGTAAGGCAAGCCGAAGCTGTGCCGACCGGAGCGAGTGACCGGGGGTGAGGCGCGTCGCGCCTGGAGCGATTGATTTCGCGGCGCTCGTACGTCCGGGCGATACAGTCCTCTTTGCCGAATGCGCGTCCGAGCCCCGGTCCCTTGCGGAAGCCTTTCTGGCGCAGCGATACGCGCTGACGGACGTCTCGGTTTTCGTCGGCATGGGCCTTGCCGGCACGTTTCGGGCCGAGCATGCCGACGCCATCCGCTTTCGCAGCTATGGGGCGTTGGGCACGACGCGGCGGCTCGCGGACGCGGCGGTGCTGGACATCGTACCCGTTTCCATGGGGCGCATTCCGCGATTGCTCGCCGCGCGCCGCATGGTTTTCGATGTCGTGATGATCGCTTTGCCGCCGCCGCGACCGGACGGAAGATATTCGCTCGGGCTGACGGCTCTTTATTTGCGTGATGCCATTCGTCACGCGCGCGTGGTCATTGCAGAGGTCAGCAGCGCGCTGCCTACGCTGCACGGCATCTCCGTGGGGCCGGAGGATATCGACGTGATCGTTCCGACTGATCGCGCGCCGCCGGAACTCGCGGTACATCCGCCCGACGATGTCGCACGCAGGATCGCCGGCCATATTGCCCCTTACGTCGAGGATGGCGCGACCTTGCAACTGGGCGTCGGCAGCGTACCCGAAGCCTTGACCTACCTTATCGGGGATCGCCGCGACCTTGGCATTCACAGCGGCCTTTTGAGCAAGGGATTGGCGGGCCTGATCGAGCGCGGCGCGGCCACGGGCGCACGGAAAAGCCGCAAGCCCGGAATCGCGACGATCGGTTCGGTGATGGGCGATGCCGCCCTTTACAGGTTCGTGGAACGTAATGCCGCCATCGAACTGGCCGGTGTGGATGAAACGCACCTCGGGGCGATCGAACAAGACAATATGGTCGCGGTGAACGGTGCCTTGTCCGTCGATTTGCAGGGACAGGTGAATGGAGAGATGGCGGGATCACGCTTCGTCGGCGCGATCGGGGGACAGCCCGACTTCGCGCGGGCCGCGGCGCAAGCTCCTGGAGGACGCAGCATAATCGCGCTCAACGCGAGTCCCGGCGACGGGTCCGCAAGCGGGATCACGGCGCGGCCCCTCGCGCGCGTTTCCACGCCGCGCACCGACGTCGACGTCGTGGCGACGCAATTCGGTGCGACGGAACTGCAGGGATGCGATGAGGCCGAGCGGCGGCGGCGTCTGATCGCGATCGCCGATCCGCGGCACAGGGACGCATTGGAGCGCGGCATCATATGACGAAAGGCGACGGCGCACCCACTGCACCCCTTCCGCTCTATCCGCCCGGTCGAACGGCGTGGTGGACGGTCGCCGTGCTGTTTGCCGCCTATCTGATTTCCTTTGTCGATCGGGTGCTCATCGGGCTGCTCGTCGAACCGATCCAGGCGGACCTCGATCTCAGCGACACCGAATTCGCCTTGTTGCAGGGGGTGGCCTTCGCGCTCCTCTACACGCTGCTCGGCCTGCCTTTCGGATGGCTGGCGGATCGTTTCTCGCGCCCTATGCTCGTCGCCGCCGGCAGCGCCATCTGGTGCGCCTCCACGGTTGCGTGCGGATTTTCGCATAGCTTTGGGCAGCTTCTGGCGGCGCGCCTGGGCGTGGGCGCGGGAGAGGCTGCCTTGCCGCCTTCCGCCATCTCGCTGATTTCCGACTCCTTTCCGCCGGAGAAGCGTGCCCTGGCGATGAGTGTCTATACCGCGGCATCGAGCATGGGCGCAGGCGCGTCCCTGATTGTCGGGGGCCTGGTGGTCGCTCTAGTCGCATCGACCCCAAGCTTCGCCATGCCGTTCGTCGGCGACATCGCATCCTGGAAAGCTGTCTTCATCATCGTCGGAGCGGGCGGATTCATCGTCACGGCGGCGGCGCTGACGATGACCGAACCGCGCCGTGGATCCGGCGCTTCGCTCAAGCCGCAGGGCGGACCATCGCTCTACGCTCATCTGCGGCTGCACCGCCGGTCGCTGGGGCCGCTCCTGATGGCGATGACGCTCTATGCCGTTCTCGCCTATGGGCTTCTGGGCTGGATTCCCGCCTTCTTCATGCGGAGCTACGGCATGTCCCCGGGCGAGGTCGGTCTGCAATACGGGCTGGTGCTGTTGCTTTTCGGCGGCGCCGGCGGGCTGTTCGGTGCCTGGCTCGCCGGCAGGATTCCGGCGCGGTGGGGGACGCCCTCGCTGATCGCATGCGCCGGCGCTGCGGCGTTGGTCGCTCCGTTGATGGCGCTCGGCTTTGCCAGCAGCACTGCCTCGGCGGCCCTCGCGTGGCTGGCGGCGGGCCTGTTCGCCTATACCGTGCCTTCCGGCCTCGGCATCGCGGCTTTTCAGGCGGCTATTCCGCCTCATCAACGGGGCATGGCCGCGGCGCTCTATTATCTGCTTATCGGATTGATCGGCATGACGTTCGGGCCGCTTGGCGTGGCCTTGATGTCGGACCTGTTGTTCGGCGCGGATGGTTTGCGGTGGTCGCTTGCGGCGCTGGTGGCCCTCTGCGCGCCGGGCGCCGCCATATTATTCTACGTTTCGGCGCGGCAGGACATGCCTGTTTCCGGGGATTGATCCCCGTTGATGGCCTCCGGGATTCGGACGACAAGGGAGCGCTTACGAGCCTTCCCGAGCGGCCAGGTGTTCTGGATTGACCGCACCACCAGTGCACCACCAGCGGGTGGCGAATAGGCGCGAATCGAAGTCCAGCCGCCAAGCGGACTCGCATAAGCGATTGAATATAATCGAAGAAAATTGGTCGGGACGAGAGGATTCGAACCTCCGACCCCCACACCCCCAGTGTGATGCGCTACCAGGCTGCGCTACGTCCCGACCGGCCCGATTGGGCAGGCGAGGCCCCTAGCGCGGCTTGACCGGCGATGCAAGGCTCTCCTGAGGAGAGCCGGAGGCGATATGCGACGGACGGATGGCGACCCTTGATCGGCGCTGTCCGGTCCCCATCTTGCCGCGGCCTGTCGCGGGGAGGGCTCAAGCCGCCGGTTGCGCGCGCCGCCCCTGCGTGATAGGCGCCGCGCCAGATTTCTATGCGCCGGCCCTTCCTGCGGGCGGCGGCGCTTTCGAACGGAAAGTTTTCATCCATGTCGACGACACTGCTTCTGACCCAGGCGGCCGGATCGGGGGGCGGGGCCGCCAGCCTGCTGATGCTGGCGCCCTATGTCCTGATCTTCGTTGTGTTCTGGTTCTTCCTGATCCGCCCGCAGCAGGTGCGGATGAAGGAACATCGCGCCAAGATCGCGGCGGTGAAGCCGCGCGACCAGGTCGTTACCGGCGGCGGCATCGTCGGCAAGGTGACGCGCGTCGACGATGATTTCGCCGATGTCGAAATCGCGCAGGGCGTGAAGATCAAGGTCGTCAAATCGACCCTGTCGGACGTTCTCCAGCCCGGCGGCAAGCCCGCCAACGACTGATGCGGCGGCGGCGACCGCCGCTTCCGCCCAGACCAACGGAATCCCAGTCATGCTCGATTTCCCGCGCTGGAAGACCCTCGGCATCAGCCTCATCCTGCTGGCCGGCATCCTCTTTTCCATTCCCAGCTTCCTGCCGACGAAGGCATTCGAAAGCCTTCCCGGCTTTGCCCAGATCAAGGTCAACCTCGGCCTCGACCTTGCGGGCGGCAGCCACCTTCTGCTCGAGGCCGACGTCGCCGACCTGCAGAAGACGCAGCTGGCCAACATGGAAAAGACGGTGCGTACCGCGATGCGCGGCGAACGCGGCGCCGACGACGACATCGCGATCGGCGAACTGTCGAATGCGGGCGGCAAGATCAGTTTCCTCGTCCGCGACCAGACGAAGCTCGATGCCGCGCGCGAGCGGCTGTTTGCCGAGACGCAGGGCGCCGGGCTGACCGGCCAGCGCGACTGGAACATCGACGTCGTCGACACGACGCGCATCGTGCTGACCCCGACCCGCGCCGGGCAGGCACAGGCGGTCAGCCGCGCGATGGATACCGCGCGCGACATCATCGACCGCCGCGTCAACGCGCTCGGCACGCGCGAGCCGACGATCATCCGCCAGGGTGACGACCGGGTCGTCGTCCAGGTGCCGGGGCTTCAGGACCCGAAGGCGCTGAAGGACCTGATCGGCAAGACCGCGCGGCTCGAATTCCGCATGGTCGACGCCAACGCCGACCCGAACGAGGCGATGCAGGGCCGCGTGCCGGTCGGCAGCGAGATCGTGCCTTATGCCAAGGGCGAAGGCGGCGGGGCGCCTTTCGAGGTGTTGAGCCGACAGGTGATGATCAGCGGCGAGCAGCTCATCGACGCGCGGCAAAGCTATGATCCGCAGTCGAACCAGCCTGTGGTGACGATCCGGTTCGACGCCGCGGGCTCGAGCACTTTCGCGCGCGTCACCGCGCAGAATGTCGGCAAGCGCTTCGCGATGGTACTCGACGGCCAGGTGCTTTCGGCGCCCTCGATCAACGAGCCGATCCTAGGCGGCAGCGCGCAGATTTCGGGCAGCTTCTCGGTCGCCAGCGCCAATGCGCTCGCCATCTCGCTGCGCTCGGGCGCGCTGCCGGTGAAGATGACGGTGGTCGAGGAACGGACGGTGACCCCCGAACTCGGCGCCGATTCGATCGAGAAGGGCGTGATCGCCGGGATCATCGCGACCGTCGCGGTGCTGGTGCTGATGCTCGTCGTCTATGGCCGCTTCGGCGTTTATGCGAACATCGCGCTGATCTTCAACGTCTTCCTGATTATCGCGACCATGGCGGCGTTCAACGCGACGCTGACCCTGCCGGGCATCGCGGGCTTCGTGCTGACCATCGGTGCCGCGGTCGATGCGAACGTGCTGATCAACGAGCGGCTTCGCGAGGAGTTGAAACGCGGACGCCGGCCGTTCCAGGCGGTGGAGCTGGGCTATACCGAGGCGAGCCGCGCGATCTTCGACGCCAACGTCACCAACGTCATCGCGGCGGCGCTGATGTTCTGGTTCGGGTCGGGCCCGATCAAGGGGTTCGCGGTGGTGCTGACCATCGGTATCGTGACCAGCGTCTTCACCGCCGTCACCGTTACGCGCATGTTCGTCGCGCACTGGCTTCGCGCCAAGCGCCCGACGGCGATCCATATCTGAGGGAGCTGAACGATGCGCCTGCTGAAACTCGTCCCCGACGATACGAACATCGACTTTCTGCGCTGGCGGAAGGTCGCCTCGACCATGAGCTTCCTGCTCGTGGTCATCTCGATCGCGCTCGTCGCGGTGCGCGGGTTGAACCTGGGCGTCGATTTCGTCGGCGGCCAGTCGGTCCGCGTCGATTTCGTGGGCACGATGCCGCCGATCGAAGAGATCCGGAGCGAGGTGGACAAGATCGGACTCGGCGAACCGACGATCCAGCAATTCGGTTCGGACAGCGCGGTGTCCATCCGCACGGGATTGCCCGAAGGCGACAAGGAAAGCGCCGATCGTGCCGGCGAGCAATTGGTCGCCGGGATTCACAAGGCTTTCCCCAACGCGAAAACGGGCGCGGTTGAAACCGTTTCGGGCAAGGTATCGGACGAACTGCTGCGAACCGGCGCGATCAGCCTGGCGCTCGCGGTGCTGGGCATCTCCATCTACATCTGGATCCGCTTCGAATGGCAGTTCGGCGTCGGGGCGCTCGGCCGCCTGTTCCACGAGGTGTCGCTGACCTTCGGCTTCTTTGCGGTGACGCAGTTGCAGTTCGATCTCAACAGCGTCGCGGCGCTGCTGACGATCGTCGGCTATTCGCTCAACGACACGATCGTCGTCTATGACCGGATTCGCGAGAATCTGAAGAAATACCGCAAGATGGAAATTATTCCGCTGCTCAACCTCAGCATCAACGAAACGCTGTCGCGCACGGTGATGACCAGCGTCGCGATGTTCCTGGCGCTGGGCGTGCTGCTCGTCTTCGGGCCGGACGTGATCTTCGGCTTCACCGCCGCGATGCTGCTCGGCGTGTTCGTCGGCACCTATTCGTCGGTGCTGATGTCGACGCCGGTGCTGGTCTGGCTGAAGGTCGGCCCGCACAGCTTCGTGCCGCGCACCTCGGCCGCGACCAGCGGCGCCGAGCGTGTCGCGCGCTCGGACGACGGCGCGGTGGTCTGATACCCGGCGGGGCCTATCGTCCCGCGCAGCGACGCAGATGGTCGGCGAGTTCGCGGCCGTTGCGGTCCCAGTCGAAGCGGCCGGCGAGGCTGGCCGCGACCTCCGCTTGCCCGGTCGGCGCCGCGAGGATTGCGCGCACCGCCGCGGCGATGGCGTCGGGCGTGCGCTCGACAATGCGCCCGGCGGCCGGTGAAGCGACGAGTTCGGCCGCGCCGCCCGCGTCGCTGATCACGATCGGCGTACCGCAGGCGAGCGCCTCGACCCAGGCATTGGCCAGCCCTTCGCTGACCGACGGCATCACCACCGCATCGGCGGCGCGATAGAGCGTCGGCAGGTCGGCGTTGGCGACCGGGCCCATCATGTGGACCCGCCCGGCGACGCCGAGCCGCTCGGCAAGCGCGCGATAGCGGCCTTCTTCTTCCCCCGCGCCGGCAAGCCAATAGTGCACCCCCGGCAGCATGGGCAGCGCCTCGATCACCAGTGCCTGGCCTTTGCGCGGGATCAGCGCGCCGACGGTGGCGATGACGGGATCGGTCCCGATGCCGAGCGCCGCGCGCGCGGCGGCGCGGTCGCCGGGGCGGAAGCGCTCGCCGTCGATGCCGGTGTAATGGATCGCGACCTTGCCGGGATCGATTCCGATCGCCGCCATGTCGCGGCGCATCGCTTCGGAGACGGCGAGTAGCCCGGCGGCCCCGTCGGCGGCGGCGAGCAGCTGGGCCTTCGTCGCTGCGGCATGGCCGAAATGGCTGATGTCGGCGCCGCGCGCCTTGACCGAGAAGGGCAGGCCGAGCGCCGCCGCGACCCGCATCGCGGCGGGGCCGTCGGGATAGAAGAATTGCGCGTCGACGACGTCGAACGCCGCGCCGCGCACCGCCGACAGCACCGCGCGCGCCACCAGCGCGGGGTTGAAGCGTGCGCCATGGCGCGGGATCAGCGGGAAGTGCGGACGATGCACGGCGATGCCGTTCCACGTCTCGGTTCGCGGCAGGCTGCGCAGCGCGCGATAGCGCGGGTGGAGCGACAGCGGGAAGGGCGGCAGGCCGACCGGCGCGACGACGGTCAGGGCGATGCCCGGCTGCTGCGCCAGCGCGCGCAGGCTCCTTTCGACGAACAGCCCGAAGTTCGGCCGCGCCGCGTCGGGAAACAGCGTGGCGATCGAGAGGATACGGAGCGTCACGGCGACGGATAGACGGAATGCGTCATTGCGAGGAGCCGAAGGCGACGCGGCAATCCCAAGCGTGCGCGAACCGCCCTGGATTGCTTCCCCCGGATCGGGTCGGCGTACATAGCCTTCAGGCAAGTAAGGGCCTGTGCCCCGGCGAAAGCCGGGGTCCAAACGGGGCAGCGCTGTGCCATCTGGACCCCGCATCTGGACCCCGGCTTTCGCCGGGGAACGGTTACCTGTGGAAAAGGAATAATTGCCGATCGGGTCCGGGGTCGCAAGGGCGAGAGGCTGGAACATGGGAGCGAACCTCACAGCGTGCGGATCAGCCGCACCGCGACCGCGGCCCAGAGCGGATTGCTCACCACCTGCTGCCGCTGCCCGACCCCGAGCGGCAGCAGATGAAGCTTTTCGCCGTCGACGTTGAGCAGGCGGGCGAAGATGTAGCGCCCGGCGGGGCGCGGCACGAGCAGGTCGCGGTTGAGCGCAGCCGTCCAGTCGCCCTCGATCCGCCGGCACCAGATTTCGTCGCCCGCGCGATAGTCGCCGATCGACGAGGTGACGCGCACCGCGACCATGTCCTCGCCCGGCCGCGCGGTCAGCGCCTGCTCGACCCGCGTCGGTGCCTGCGCGCCGTCGGCGCCGAGCAGCGCGGTGATCGTAAGCTGCGCGTCCTGCGGAAGCCGGACGAGTTCGGCCGCCTCGACGCCGAGCGCTTTCGCGATCCGGTTCATCCAGCCGAGCGAAAGGGTGCGCGTGCCGGTTTCGAGCCGGCCGATCGTCTGCGCGGTCGTCGGCGGGTCGCATCGCTGCGCGACCTCTTCCAGCGTCAGGCCCTTTGCGCGGCGGACGGTGCGGATGCTGTTGATCATGGTGCGGCTCCGATAACCAAATCGGTTTTTTCTTTCCTACAAAATATCCAGATGTCAAGCGCGGTTTGAACGCGAATCTTTCCGGACACCCCAAAGGAGAAGCCGATGACCGCACGCCGCCTCGAAACCCGCCTCCATCCCGACGACCGGATCGATCCTGGCAAGACGGGGCCGCAGGTGATGCGGCATGTCACGGTCAATGTCGCCGAAAGCCCGATCGCCTGGCTCGCCGCGCGCGGGTTGCTGACCGCGCCGCAGCTTGCCGCGGGCGAACGGCTGCGCGCCGATTATGAGCGCGCGGGGCTGGCGGCGCGGGTGACGATGCGCTGGGATGCGGCGCCGCCTGCGAAAAGCCGCGGCGGCGCGCGGGCATCGGACGCCTCGCTCGCCCGGATCGATGCGCACCGGCGCTTTCACGCGGCGATCGACCATGTCGGGCCGGGGCTCGCCGACATCTGCTGGCGCGTGATCTGCGCGGGCGAGGGGATCGGCGGCGCGGAAAAGGCGCTCGGCTGGCCGGCGCGGTCGGGCAAGCTGGTGCTGGGGCTGGCGCTCGACCGGCTGGCGCGGTTTTACGGGATAGGGTGATTCCGGATGGGGGCGGCTGCAAGCGAACCTCTCTGATCGTCATCCCTGATCAAGTCCGGGATGACGCAAGAAGGCCATGGCCGCTTACCACCCCTAAGTCGACGTTATCCCAGTGCCTCGACTTCCTCGGCGAGCGCCAGCCAGCGATCCTCCGCCGCCGCCTTTTCGTCGCGCAACGTGTCGAGTTTCGTCGTCAGCGCGGTGAAGCGTGCATTGTCGCGCGTGAACAGGCTGCCGTCGGACAGTTCGGTCTCGATGCTTGCCATTTCCGCTTCGATCTCCTCGATGCGGGCCGGCAGGAGGTCGTAGTCGCGCTGGTCCTTGTAGCTCAGTTTCTTGCGCGCCTGCGGCGGTGGCGGCGGAGCCGTGTCGGCCGTCGCGGTTCGGGCCTTCGCGGCCGCCGGCTTGCTGCGCTTCGCCTCCCAGTCGGCATAGCCGCCCGCGACGATGTCGACCTTGCCCGATCCGTCTAGACCCAGCGTCACCGTCACCGTGCGGTCGAGGAAATCGCGGTCGTGGCTGACGAGCAGCACCGTTCCCTGATAATCGGCGATCACCTCCTGCAACAGGTCGAGCGTTTCGAGGTCGAGGTCGTTGGTCGGCTCGTCGAGGACGAGCAGGTTCGATTCGCGGGCGAATTCGCGCGCGAGCAGCAGACGCGAGCGCTCGCCGCCCGACAGCGCGCCGACGCTCGCCTCGGCGACCGAGGGGTCGAAAAGGAAATCCTTCAGATAGCCCTGCACATGCTTGCGCGCCCCGCGCACGTCGACCCAGTCGCCGCCGTCGGCGAGGATGTCGCGCACGCTCTTTTCGGGCGACAGCAGGCTGCGCTGCTGGTCGATGACGATGCCGTCCAGCGTCGGCGCAAGCGTAACCGTGCCCTCGTCGGGCCGGATCTCGCCGGTCAGCAGCTTGAGCAGGGTCGACTTGCCCGCGCCGTTCGCGCCGACGATGCCGATGCGGTCGCCGCGCTGGACGCGAAAGGTGAAATCCCTGATGATCGTGCGGCCGCCGAACGTCTTGGAGATATTCTCCGCGACGATCACCGACTTGGACCGCACGTCGTCGTTGGCGAGGCCCAGCTTGGCGACGCCGGGGCCGCCGATCATCGCGGCGCGCGTCGCGCGCATTTCCTTGAGCTTTTCCAGTCGGCCCTGGTTGCGCTTGCGCCGCGCGGTGACTCCGCGCTCCAGCCAGTGCGCCTCCAGCCGAAGCTTGGAATCCAGCTTTTGCGCGGCGCGGGCTTCCTCGGCAAACACCGCCTCGGTCCATTCGTCGAAACCGCCGAAGCCGATTTCCTTGCGGCGGATGCTGCCGCGGTCGAGCCACAGCGTCTGGCGCGTCAGACGGGTCAGGAAGGTACGGTCGTGGCTGATCGCGACGAAGGCGCCGGTGAAGCGCGACAGCCAGGATTCGAGCCAGTCGATCGCCGCAAGGTCGAGATGGTTCGTCGGCTCGTCGAGCAGCAGCACGTCCGGGTTCTGCGCGAGCGCGCGGGCGATGGCGGCGCGGCGGCGCTCGCCGCCCGAGGCGCTGGCGGCGGCGCGGTCCATGTCGATGCCGAGCTGGTCGGCGATCGCCGCGACTTCATGCGCCTCGGGCGCGTGGTCGCCGCTGGTCGCATAGTCCATCAGCGTTGCATGGCCGGTGAAGTCGGGTTCCTGCTCCAGCAGCACGACATGGGTGCCGGGGACGATGGTGCGCTTGCCCTTGTCGGGTTCGATGTAGCCGGCGAGCAGCTTGAGCAGCGTCGTCTTGCCGGCGCCGTTGCGGCCGATCAGCGCCAGCCGGTCGCGCGCGCCGATATAGATGTCGAGATCCTGGAACAGCCAGCCGGTGCCCTGCACCAGGCCGAGTCCTTCGTAGGATAAGATAGGAGCCGCCATGATGAACGGCTCGCTACCGGTCCGTTCAGCCTCATGCAAGCGCCGCGCGGTCAAAGGCCGGAACGGGTTCGCTCCGTCGGCGTTACGGGGGGGACGATCATCAGGAACCGGACCTCCGGTGAACAGGAGAATGAAATGACGAAGCAGATGCTCACCGCTATGGCTGCCGGATGGATGCTGGCGGCCGCGGCGCCCGCGATCGCGCAGCAAGGGGCAGGAGGTTCGACGGTGACGACAGCGACGGCGCAGGGCCCCATTCTTTCCTTCAGCGTCAACGAAGAGGTGCGGGCGCGTCCCGACCAGGCGACGATCGGCGCCGGCGTCCAGACGACCGCGCCGACCGCGGTCGAGGCGATGCGCACGAATGCGGCGGCGATGGACAAGCTGATCGCGGCGGCGAAGAAGGCCGGGATCAAGGCCGAGGACATTCAGACAAGCGGCATCAACCTGTCGCCGCAATATGATTACAGCAATCGCACCGACGGCCAGCCGCCGCGTTTCCTGGGCTATCAGGTCACGAACAGCGTGCGCGCGACGACGGAGCGGATCGACCGGATCGGCGAACTGCTCGACACGCTCGTCGCGGCGGGCGGCACCAATATCGACGGGCCGTGGTTCGCGATGAAGGACCCCGACGCGATGCTGGTCGGCGCGCGCGGCGCGGCGATCAAGGCGGCCGAGGCGAAGGCGGCCGACTATGCGCGGCTCGCGGGTTATCGCGGCGCCGAACTGGTGTCGATCGGCGAAGGCGGCTTTTCGGGCCCGCAGCCGCCGATGCCCTATGCGCGCGGCATGGTCGCGCAGGCGGAGATGGCCAAGGCGCCGGTCGAGCCGGGGCAGGTCGGCAACACGCTGACGCTGAGCTTCCAGTATCGGCTGGTGCGGTAAAGCGCTCGAAGCGATCCCTCCCCTCCGGGGGAGGGGTGTCCCTTTTCCTGCAGGGCCTCGTTCCCCGGCGAAAGCCGGGGTCCAGAAAGGGTAGCGCTACCTCCGCGTGGACCCCGGCTTACGCCGGGGAGCAGGACCGCACTTGCTGGCGGATATACGAGGGGAGGGGCGTAGCCGGAAAATCCTGCGCAACGCCGCCGCGATGCGTCAGTCCTTGAGCTTGATCTTCCGCTCGATCCTGGCGGCCGCCTTTTCCTCGCGCTTCCGGCGGTTGAAGACGCGGCGCATGTAGCGGACGTCGGTGGCGCTCAGATGCGCCTCGGCGGCGACGAACTGATCCTGCTCCTCTTCGCGGATATGGTGGAGATATTCGTCCTTCAATCCCGCAAACCGCCGCAGCCAGCCGGACGACGCCATGTCGCGCGCGGCGAGGTCGGCGAGCATGTCGTCGATCTCCTTGTGCTCGGCGATCGCGTGGCGCGCGAAGTCGGTGGTCTCGGGATCGCGCAGCACGCTCGACCACAGCGCCTGCTCCTCGGCCGCCGCATGCGCCTTCAGCTCCTTGGTCAATTCGCGGAACAGTCGCTGGCGGTCGGGCGACTTGCCCTCGGTCTCCTCGATCATCGCCAGCAGCGCGCGGTGGCGGTCGTGATCCTCGACCAGGCGGCCGAATATGTCGGCGTCGCCGCGGAATTTCGTCCGCGGCGTGCTGCCGATGCGCGCCGCCACGTCGGGCGCGACCGCCCGGGCTTTCGCGATCGCCTCGCTCTTGGCCTGCTGTTCCGGTTTGCGTTTCGCCGTGCTGCGGACGGCTGCTCGTGCGGTCATTCCACCCTCCCATCATGGCACCCGCGACGCTGCGCGGGCGAAAGGCTTTCGGCGATTGCCGAACGCTCTTTCAACGCCGGTTCGGGCAAGCGGTTCCGGATCGGGCGGGCCCTGCTGTTCGGCGGTCAGCCCAGTTCCCCGTCCGTCCACGGCCACGGCCGCTCGCGGAACCATTTGGTGATGATATATTTGCGTCCCTTGCGCACCTTCATCCCGTGGTGGAGCGTGTCGGGGTTCGGGGTGCCGTCGGCGCGGACATTGTTCCACGCGAGCAGCTTGCCGGTTTCGGGCTGGTGCAGCTTGCCGGTGGCGAGGAAGCGCGTCGCGCCGCCCGCCGCGGGTTCGTTGAGGTAGATCATCAGCGTCCAGCTGCGCTGGCCGGGCACCGCGCAGAAGGTTTCCCAATCGGCACCGTGCGGATCGAAATAGTCGGTGTGCGCCTTGAACTCCTCGCCGACGTCGTAGCGCTGGCCCTGCAGCGGCTCGCCATATTCGGGCGCGATGCCGGTGAGATCGTGGAGTCGCCGGTTGACCGCGGCGACCAGCGGGTCGCGATGATTGAGGTCGCAGGTCGAACTGGTGCGAAACGCCGTGTCGCCATTGGGGTCGGCGATGGTCGAGGGATGCGCCCCCGCATCGATCCGCTCGACCAGCGCGGCGCAGGTTTCGGCATCCAGGAAATGCGGCAGCATGAACTGCGCGAGCTTCGGGCTCGGCGCGCGCCGGATGCCGGGCACCGCGGCCAGCCGCTCGGCGGTGCGGTCGGCGCCGGAGGTCGCCATGTCGACATGCTCGTTTCCAGCCATGCCGCGGCTTTTACCGGCCGCGGCGCCCGCGAACAATGCTTGACGAACAGCGGTCCCCCGCCTATCGCCGCGCGCTGTCGATGGCGTTACGCCCGGCATGTGGCGATCGTAGCTCAGTTGGTTAGAGCACCGGTTTGTGGTACCGGGGGTCGTGGGTTCAAGTCCCATCGGTCGCCCCAGCTTTTCAAGAACTTAGCTCGAAAAGCACCGGAAGCCTAAGGTTCAAATGAACCCGCTTTCACGGTTGCGGACGGGTGTTCCGGCGGTCGTCGGGGAGACTTCGCATGCATCACAAACGCGGCAGATCCCGAAACCAGCGGGCCGGTTGCAAACTTTGCAAGCCGTGGAAGGTCAACGGCATCTCGGCTCTGGCCTATGGCAGCGAAAAGTTCGGCGATCATGCCCGGCGCATGGCTGCCCGGCGCGCGATGGCCGATATGTGAGCCGACCGCGCGCCCTCGGGCGCAAAACGGCGTGACTTTACACCTCTGTTTCTTTATTACGCGTGTGCGCAATTTTTGAATATGAGGTTCTGCCATGTCCGCCGTCTGGGATTTTGCCGATTTCGACGATCATGAACATGTCCATATGTTCCGCGATCGGACGAGCGGCCTGACGGCGGTCGTTGCGGTGCATTCGACGCATCTCGGCCCCGGTGCTGGTGGAGTGCGATACTGGCGTTATCCCGACAAGGCCGATGCCATCGTCGATGCGCTGCGGCTGTCGCGCGGCATGAGCTACAAGAATGCGATGGCGGGCCTGCCGCTGGGCGGCGGCAAGGGTGTGATCCTGGCCGAGGAAGGGCAGGCGAAGAGCCCCGAACTGCTCGCGGCCTTCGGCCGTGCGGTCGAATCGCTCGGCGGCGCCTATGTCACGGCGGAGGATGTCGGCATGTCGGTCGCCGACATGGTCGAGATCGCGCGCGCGACACGCCATGTCAGCGGCCTTCCGGCGGCTGGCGACAAGGTGGGCGGCAACCCGAGTCCGCTGACCGCGCTCGGCGTCTATCTGGGCATCAAGGCGGCGATTCGCGAAAGACTGGGCGCCGACAGCGCCAGCGGCGTCCGCGTCGCGGTGCAGGGCGTCGGCAGCGTCGGCGCCGGGGTCGCGCGGCGGCTGGCGGCCGAGGGCGCGGTGCTGACGCTGGCCGACGTCGACCTCGCCCGCGCGAAGGCGCTTGCCGAGGAACTGGGCGCCGACCTCGCCGATTCGGCGGCGATCATGGAGGTCGAGGCCGACGTGCTGAGCCCCAATGCGCTCGGCGCGATCCTGACCGAGGAGAGCATCGGGAAACTGAAGGTGTCGATCGTCGCGGGCGCCGCGAACAACCAGCTCGCGACCGAGGCCGACGGCCAGCGCCTGCACGATCGCGGCATCGTCTATGCGCCCGACTATGTGATCAACGCCGGCGGCATCATCAACGTCGCGCTCGAATATCTGGGGCAGGGCAGCCATGAAGAAGTCGAGCGCCGCATCGGGCAGATTCCGGGACGGCTCGCGGATATCTGGGCCGAGAGCCGGACCAGCGGCACCCCCGCGTCGGACGTCGCCGACCGTATGGCGCAGGCGCTGATCGGACGCGGATAGACCAACGCCGCCCCAGCGAAAGCCGGAGCCGCTTGCAACCGTTACGCCATGCCGATAGCGGCCCCGGCTTTCGCTGGGCGACGATTGCCGGCTGGCGCGGCCTATGATTTCCGCTAAGCCAGCGCGCGATGAAGCGGCATTTCTTTCTTGTCAGCGGCTGGGCTTCGTTGGGCCTCGGGGCGCTGGGCGCCTTCCTGCCGCTGCTGCCGACGGTGCCCTTCGTCATTCTGGCCGCCTTCTGCTTCGCGCGCTCGTCGCCGCGGCTCGAAAGCTGGCTGATCACGCATCCGCGCTTCGGCCATCACATCGTCGCGTGGCGCGAAAAGGGCGCGATCAGCCGCCGGGGCAAGCTCGCCGCGACCGCGGCCTTTGCGTTCAGCATCGTGCTGGCGGCGATCTTTTCGCCATGGCCGTGGGTGATGGCACCGGTGATCGCCGCCGCCGTCACCGGAAGCTGGATATGGACGAGGCCGGAAGCATAGCTCCCGGCCTCGCCGATTTTCCATCCGGCCGCGCGGTCAGAAATCGACCGACACGCGCCCATAGACGAAGCGCCCGCTGAACCCGAACGGCGAGAAGGACGAATAGGGCAGGAAGCTGTTGTTCGCGCCATAATCGACCCCGTTCACCAGCCCGAAGGGCAGGCGGTCGGGATATTCGTCGAGCAGGTTGTTCGCGCCGACCGCGATCTGCACCGGCTGGACCGGGCGGAAGCGGACTTCCAGATCGACCACCCACTTCGGCGACAGCGTGATGTCGCCCGGCGCGTCGCCCGCCGCGATGCGGATGTCGTCGCGGATCGCGGGATTGTTGAGCGTGACGGGGTTGCCGTCGGCCGCCACGGCCGTCACGCTGTCGGGCAGGAACACCTTGCCGTAGCGATTGGCGTTCAGCGTCATGCCGAACTTGCCGATGTCCCACGTCAGTCCGGCGTTGAACTTGTTGCTCGGCTGACCGTCGGTCAGACGCAGCGATTCCTGCCGCGCGAACAGGCGCTGCGCGGTGAAGGCGCTGAAGACGCGGCGATCGGTGATCTTGGTGTCGTTCAGATTATAGCCGACGTTCAGGCGCAGCGTGCCGAGACCGAAATCGGGAACGCGATAGCTGCCGACGATGTCGAGACCCTGCGTACGCGTGTCGACGCCGTTGACGAAGAAGCGCGCCGACGTTCCCGGAACATTGGCGGCCTGCAGAAGCGCCAGGACGTCCGCTCCCGACAGCGTCTCGGTCAGCGTGATGCGGTCCTTGATCTTGATCCGGTAGTAATCGACCGTCACGTTCAGCCCCGGCACCATGTCGAACACCAGGCCGCCGCCGAAGTTGACCGACTTTTCGGGCTTGAGCGGCTGCGCGCCGAGCGCGATCGCGATCGGCGACGAGACGGGGAAGGTGCCGACTTCGACCAGCGTTCCGCCCTGGCTGATCGTCGAGGTGGTCGAGAAATACTGCTGCGCCATGCCCGGGGCACGGAAGCCGGTCGAGACCGATCCGCGCAGGGCGAGGCCGTCGACGGGCTCGAAGCGCGCCGCCAGCTTGCCGTTCACCGTATCGCCGAAATCGGAGAAATGCTCATA
Source organism: Sphingopyxis sp. SCN 67-31 (assembly GCF_001725095.1). Classification (NCBI taxonomy): domain Bacteria; kingdom Pseudomonadati; phylum Pseudomonadota; class Alphaproteobacteria; order Sphingomonadales; family Sphingopyxidaceae; genus Sphingopyxis; species Sphingopyxis sp. SCN 67-31. Next base: position 64,948 of record NZ_MEFH01000016.1, read on the forward strand.
GCGGCCAGCAGCCTGCACGTTGAACATGTCGCTGAGGTCGGCGTCGAGCTCGACATATCCCGCGAAGCTGTCGCGCGACTTGTCGACCGCCGAGCTGGGCATGAAGCCGCCGAACACCTGCGACCCGACACCGGCGCCGTTGGTGTAGAAATAGGGGCCGACTGCATAGCTGGCCGGTTCGCCCGCGACGATCTTGTAATTCTCGTTCCGCCACTCGGCGCCAAGCGCCAGCGACGTATCGCCGAAGCCGAGGTCGAGGTCGCGCTGGGCGTCGAAGTTCACCGCCATCTGGCCATAGCGCATGCCGCCCGCGTCGAACTTGCGCGGGCTGTGATTGCCGCCGAGCGAGACGTTGACGGTGTTCTCCACGCCATAGTCGAGGCGGTTCGAGCCATAGCCGAACGACAGGTCGAGGTTCCAGCCGCCCGCCATGCCGCGCAGCCCGCCGGTGAAGGCGATGTCGCGGATTTCGCTGGTGATATAGGGCAGATAGCCGTCGGCGTAGATCGGCGCGCCGCCATTGTCCCAGTCGGCGTTGCGCGGGTCGAGCGCGCGGCGATAGAAGCCCGCGCCATTGCCGTCGCGCACGCCATAGCTGCCGAAGCTGTAGAGCTCCCAATCGGCGCCCACGTCCATGCCGGCGTTGTAGAAGAAGTTCATGTCCTTCGATTCGCCGTCGCCGAAACGGTGCCAGTAACGGTCGATCGTCACTTCGCGCGGATCGCCGGCCGCCGCATAGTTGCGGCGCAGGTCGGCGCCCGAGCGGTTCGTCGGCGAGCGGTCCTTATATTCGGCGGTGAAGTTCAGATAGCCGCTGTCGCCGACCGGCAGGCCGATGTTGGTCGCCATGGTATAGGTTTCGCCGTCGCGGCGCTTGCGGTCCTTGCCGGTGAAGCTGATCGCCGGATTGTCCGACGCGCCGGTGGTCGGCAGCACGTTCGCGACCTGCTCCACATCCTCCATCGTCGTGATATATTTGCCGTAGCTGATCTGCGCGCGGCCGCCGACGCTCTTCTTGAGCTGGACGTTGATGACGCCCGCGATCGCGTCGGAGCCATATTGCGAGGCGGCGCCGTCGCGCAGCACCTCGATCCGCTCGATCGCGAGCGGCGGAATCGTGTTCATGTCGACACCCGCCGAACCGCGGCCGACCGAACCGTTGAGGTTGAGCAGCGACGACAGGTGGCGGCGCTTGCCGTTGACCAGCACGAGCACCTGGTCGGGCGCAAGACCGCGCAGCGTCGCCGGGCGCAGCGAGTCGGTGCCGTCGGTCAGCGACGGCTGCGGGAAGTTGAACGAGGGGACGAGTTGGCCCAGCAGGCGGTTGGTTTCGGTCGAACCGCTGTTCTGGAGCGAATCGCTCGAAATGACGTCGATCGGCACCGTGCTGTCGGCGACGGTGCGGTCGGTGCGGCGCGTGCCGGTGACGATGATCGTCGCGCTGTCGGCGGCTTCGTCGGCCCCCTCTTGCGCGAAGCCGGGCGTGGTCCAGCCGCCCGCGACGAGCGCGGCGGCGAGGGCGAAGGTGGAGAGCTGAGTGGAGAGCTGAGTGGTACGCATGGTTTTCCCCTGTCGTTGCGGGTCCGTCGGGCCCGATCCGCTGCCAGATTGGGAGGGAGGCGGGCGGTTTCCACCCATGGTTTGAAGAATCGGGCTGATTTTCCGTGCTTTTGTCGGAATTGTTGCAAATTTGACACAGGTGGCCCGCGCCTTGATCTTCATGGCCGGACCGGAACGGCTTCGGCGCGGCAGCGAAAGCGGCGCGCATAGCGAGCAAATCGGCCGCCGCGGCCACCTACAGGCTGGACCGGCGTTGCCGGCTCGCCTAAGGCTTCGCGCGCCATGCACGCCTATGCCAATCCGACCCGTTTTCTGGCGATCGCGCGTCCGCTGACGCCGTGGCTGCTGGGGCTTGGCGTCGTGCTGTTGCTTGCCGGGGCCTGGGCTGGGCTGGCGGTGGTTCCCGGCGAGGCGAAGCAGGGTGAGACCGCGCGGATTCTCTATGTCCATGTCCCCGCCGCATGGCTCGGCATGGGGGGGTGGACCGCGCTCGCGGTCAGCGGGCTCGTGCAGCTCGTCTGGCGCCACCCGCTCGCGGGGATCGCGGCGCGCGCCATCGCGGTGCCGGGGATGCTGTTCACCGCGCTCTGCCTCGCGACCGGGTCGATCTGGGGCAAGCCGACGTGGGGAACCTGGTGGGAATGGGACGGGCGGATGACCTCGATGCTCGTCCTCCTCTTTCTCTATGCGGGCTTCATCGCGCTGACGATGGGCGATGCCGGTGGGAATGGGGGCCAGCGGCAGGGCGGATCGCTGTCGCGCGGCGCCGCCGTCTATGCGCTGGTCGGGGCGATCAACATCCCGATCATCAACCGCAGCGTCGTGTGGTGGAACAGCCTGCACCAGGGACCGAGCATCACGGTGCGCGGATCGAGCATCGACGGTGCGCTGCTGTGGCCGCTGGGCTTGACCTTGCTGGGTTTTTCGTTCCTGTTCGGGGCGATCGTGCTGATGCGGATGCGGCGGATCATCGCCGACAACCGCGTCGCGGCGCGGCTGCGGCGGCTCGCCGACGACGAAGGGAGCGGGGTGTGACCGGGGTCATCAGCGGAAGCGGCCAATGGGCCTATGTCGTCGCCGCCTATGCGCTGACCGCGCTGTTGATCGCGGCGGTGCTGGGGCATAGCTGGCGCGCGATGCGCAAGGCCGAACGCCGCAGCGACGCGCTACGCAGGGATCGGACATGAAAGCGAAGCATCAACGATTGATCCTGGCGCTGGTCGCGCTGGTCGGCGTCGCGGGGGCCGGGGTGCTCGCCGCGAGCGCGCTGCGCGACGAGGCGGCCTATTTCCGCACGCCGACGGAGGTTGCGGCGGGCGCCGCCGCCACCGGCGAGGCGATGCGGCTCGGCGGCATGGTCGCGTCGGGCAGTCTCCGGCGGCAGCCCGACGGGCTGACGATCCGTTTCGTCGCCACCGATGGCGAAGCGTCGGTGCCGGTCGAATACAAGGGCATCGTCCCCGACCTGTTCGCCGAGGATTCGGGGATGATTGCCGACGGCCGGATGCGCGCCGACGGCGTCTTCGTCGCCGACCGCATCCTCGCCAAGCATGACGAGCGCTATGTCCCGCCGCAGATGAGCCACCCGCCCAAGACCGGGAAAGCGGCGCCGGCGGCATGAGGGTCTCTCGAATCCCGTCATTGCGAGCGGAGCGAAGCAATCTCCGGCATGCGGCCTGCCATGGCGATGGCGGGAGATCGCTTCGTCGCTGCACTCCTCGCAACGACGAGCTTCGGACAGGCGGGCCGGCGCGATGATCGCCGAACTCGGCCTGGCCCTGTTGTGGATCGCGGCGGCGCTGGCCTGCCTGTCGCTGGTCGCGGCGATCGTCTATCTGCGCAGCGGCAAGGGCGAACTCGCGGCGCTGGTGCGCCCGGCCAGCGTCGCGCAGGGTGCGCTGACCGCCGCGGCCTTCGGCGTGCTGATCGCGCTGTTCGTGCGGTCCGACATGTCGGTCGAACTGGTCGCGCGCAACAGCCACAGCCTGAAACCGATGCTGTTCAAGGTCGCGGGCGCGTGGGGCAATCACGAAGGATCGATGCTGCTGTGGCTGACGATCCTCGGCCTGTCGGGCGCGCTTGTCGCGCTGTTCGAGAAGCGGCTGCGCGAGGATACGCTGATCGCGACGCTCGCGGCGCAGGCGGCGCTCAGCCTCGGCTTCTTCGCCTTCCTGCTGTTTTCGTCGAACCCGTTCAAGCGGCTGCCCGTCGCGCCGCCCGATGGGCAGGGGCTCAATCCGCTGCTCCAGGATCCCGGCCTCGCCTTCCACCCGCCGACGCTCTACATCGGCTATGTCGGCCTGTCGGTCGCGTTCAGCTTCGCGGTCGGCGCGCTGGTGACGCGCGAGATCGGGCCGGCCTTCGCGCGCGCGATGCGGCCATGGGTGTTGGGGAGCTGGATCTTCCTGACGCTGGGAATCACCGCGGGCAGCTATTGGGCCTATTACGAACTCGGCTGGGGCGGCTGGTGGTTCTGGGATCCGGTCGAAAATGTGTCGCTGATCCCGTGGCTCGCGGGCGCGGCGCTGCTCCATTCGGTCAGCGTCACCGCGACGCGCAACGCGCTGCGCGCCTGGACGGTGATGCTCGCGGTGATCGCCTTCTCCATGTCGATGGTCGGCACCTTCATCGTGCGCTCCGGCCTGCTCACCAGCGTCCACAGCTTCGCCGTCGATCCCGAACGCGGCACCTTCCTGCTCGTGCTGATGGCGCTCTACATCGGCGGCGCGCTGACGCTTTTCGCCTTTCGCGCCGGGGCGGTCGCCGAGGGCAAGAAATTCGCGCTGCTCAGCCGTGAAGGCTCGCTCGTCATCAACAATCTGCTGCTCACCACCATCCTCGCGCTGGTGCTGCTCGGCACGCTCTACCCGATCGTCGCAGAGGCGATGGGGGAGAAGATTTCGATCGGGCCGCCCTATTACAATCGCGTCGCCGGGCCGCTGGCGCTGATCCTCTGCCTCGTCATGGTGGCGGGGCCGCTGCTCAACTGGCGCCGCGACGACGGCCGGAAGCTGTGGTCGCGCTTGCCCGCGGCGGTGCTGGCCGGGGCGGCGGTGCTGTTCGGGCTCGTCCTGTTCGGCGGCCATGTCGGCGTGCTGCCGCTGCTCGGCATGACGGTCGCGGCGGTCGTCGGCGTGGCGAGCCTCGCCCCGCTGTGGGGCCGCAACCTGCGCCGCACGCCGTTGCCGACCTGGGGAATGGTGATCGCGCATTTCGGCGTCGCGGTCGCGCTGGCGGGAATGGCCGCCGAAAGCGCCTTCATCAAGGAACGGCTCGTCGCGGCGGCGCCGGGCGAGACGGTCAAAGTCGGTGATTTCGCGGTGAAATTCGTCGGCGTGCAGCCGGTCGCCGGGCCGAATTACACCGCGATCGAGGGCACGCTCGTCGCCACGACGTCTTCGGGCGACAGCTTCACGATGCGCCCGGCGGCGCGGACCTTTCCCGGGCTGATGGGCACGCCGCCGACCGAGACGAACGAGGCGGCGTTGCTGACGCGGCCGGGGGGGCAGCTTTATGCGGTGCTGGGGCAGCCGGTGACCGATGCCGACGGCCGCGCCGACCGCTACCAGCTTCGGCTGTGGTGGAAACCGCTGGTGTGGTGGATATGGCTGGGCGGAGGGCTGATCGCCGTCGGCGGGACGCTGGCGCTGCTCGGCCGCGCGCAGTTGCTCGCGCTATGGCGCGCCCGGCGCGCGCGCAGGAAACAGGAGCGGTTCGCATGAGGTCGCGCTGGGTGCTGTTCGTTCCGCTGGCGATCATGGGGCTGCTGTTCGGCGCCTTCGTCTATCGGCTGGTGACGCCCAACGACACGCTGATCCGGTCGCAGTGGATCGACAAGCCGATGCCGCTGTTCGACCTGCCGCCCGCGACCGCGGGGGTCGAGGGGCTGAGGAGCAGCCAGCTCGCCGACGGGCGGCCGCGGCTGGTCAACGTCTTCGCAAGCTGGTGCATCCCCTGCCGCGCCGAGGCGCCGCAGCTCGAAGCGCTGAAGGCGGCGGGGGTGCCGATCGACGGCATCGCGATCCGCGACCGGCCGGAGGATGTCGCGGCCTTCCTGCGCGAGAACGGCAATCCGTTCGACCGCATCGGTGCCGACATGCAGAGCAGCGTCCAGATCGCGCTCGGATCGTCGGGGGTGCCCGAAACCTTCCTGATCGACGGCAAGGGCATCATCCGCGAGCAGATTCAGGGCGTGATCCTTGCCGAGAATGTGCCCGAGATCGTCGCCAGGCTGGAGGCGATGAAATGAGCGCCCGTCTGCTGCTGCTGCTGGCGGCGCTTTTCGCGTTCCCCGCCATGGCGCAGGACCGCCTGCCGCCCGCGCCCTATGCCTATCAGCAGCTCGCCGACCCCGCGCAGGAGGCGCAGGCGAAGGCGCTGATGGAAACGCTGCGCTGCCTCGTCTGCCAGGGCCAGTCGATCGCCGACAGCGACGCGCCGCTGGCCGGCGACATGCGGCACGAAGTGCGCAGCAAGATCGCCGCGGGCGAAAGCCCCGATGCGATCCGCACCTGGCTGATCGCGCGCTACGGCAATTGGGTCAGCTATGACCCGCCCTTCGACGCCGCGACCGCGCTGTTGTGGCTGGGGCCGCTGCTGTTCCTCGCGCTCGGCGGCTGGCTGGCCTTCGGCCGTTTCCGCCGCGGTACGGATGAAGAGGGGGGCGAGGCGTGATCTGGCTGTGGCTCCTGCTCGTCGCGGCGGTGACGGCCGGGGGAATCGCCTGGTTCGGCCGGGTGCCCGCCGCGGCGCGGCCGCTCGCGGCGGCGGCGGTGATGCTGGGGCTCGCGGGCTATGCGTTGCAGGGCAGCCCGGCGCTGCCGGGCAAGCCGGTGGCGGCGCCCGAGGAGCCCGACGGATTCGGCGAGGCGATCACCGACCGGCGGCAGGGGATGGCCGACCGCTTCGGCCCCGCCGCGCAGTGGCTCGCGATGTCGGACGGCTTCGCGCGCACCGGCAAGACCGCGCTGGCGGCGCAAACGCTCGAGAAAGGGCTGCAGAAATATCCCGACAATGTCGACCTGTGGGTTGGGCTGGGCAACGCGCTCGTCGCGCACGGCGGCGGGATGATGTCGCCCGCCGCCGCGCTTGCCTTCGACGAGGCGGCGAAGCGCGATCCGACCCACCCGGCGCCGCCCTTCTTCGCCGGGCTCGCGATGGCGCAGAGCGGCGACCTGCGCGGGGCCGATGCGGTGTGGAGCGGGCTTCTCGCCCGCTCGCCGGCCGATGCGCCGTGGCGCGCCGACCTCGAAATGCGGCTGGACCAGCTGCGCCGCGCGATGGGGCCGCAGCTGCCGTCCGAAGCCGGGAACGGGCCGTGATTTCGATGCTATTCGACCGCAACGGGCTCGTCCAAAGGCGGCGGCATGACTGCTGAGTCGCAACAGGCGGCGGGGATGACCGGCATGGCCGTCGAAGGAGACGCGGGTGCCGGCCACGCGCCGCACGGGCACGCCGGCGACGGCCGGATCAAGCTGGCCGTCGGCGCGATCGGCGTCGTTTTCGGCGACATCGGCACCAGCCCGCTCTACGCGTTTCGCGAAACTTTCGCCGGGCATCATTCGATCGACGCCGACCGGCTGCACATCTATGGCGTGCTCAGCCTGGTCTTCTGGTCGATGATGCTGGTCGTCACCTTCAAATATGTGCTGACGATCATGAAGGCCGACAACAAGGGCGAGGGCGGCAGCCTCGCGCTGCTGGCGCTGATCAGCCGCTCGTCGGGCGAGGCGCGCTGGACCTGGCCGATCGTGCTGCTGGGGGTGTTCGCGACCGCGCTCTTCTATGGCGACAGCATGATCACCCCCGCTATGTCGGTGCTCTCGGCGACCGAGGGGCTGAGCTATGTCAACGAGGGGTTCGAGCCTTATATCGTGCCGATCGCGCTGGCGATCCTGATCGGCATCTTCGCGCTGCAATCGCGCGGGACGGCAAAGGTCGGGGCGCTGTTCGGCCCGATCATGCTCGCCTATTTCCTGATGCTCGCGGTGCTGGGCGTGACGCATATCGTCGATCATCCGTCGATCATCCTGCACACGATCAACCCGATCAATGCGCTGAAATTCTTCTATTACGACGGGTTCACCGCCTTCATCGCGCTCGGCGCGGTCGTCCTCGCGGTGACGGGGGCAGAGGCGCTCTATGCCGACATGGGCCATTTCGGCCGCGCGCCGATCGGCCTGTCGTGGCTCTGCTTCGTGCTGCCGGCGCTGATGCTCAACTATATGGGGCAGGGGGCGATGGTGCTCGAGGCCGATCTGGGACAGCGGCTCGGGCTGATCCAGGATCCCTTCTTCCTGATGATGCCCGAAGGCTGGCGCATTCCCGTCGTGATGCTGGCGATCGCCGCCACGATCATCGCCAGCCAGGCGGTGATCTCCGGCGCCTTCTCCCTGACCCAGCAGGCGATCCAGCTCGGTTTCATCCCGCGCCTGCGCGTCGAACATACCAGCGCTTCTGCGGCGGGGCAGATCTATATCCCGGTCGTGAACTGGTTCCTGATGACGATGGTCATCATCCTCGTCCTCTTCTTCGGATCGTCGAGCAATCTTGCCGCGGCCTATGGCATTGCGGTGACCGGCGCGATGTTCATCGACACCTGTCTGATGTGCGTCGTGCTGTTCATGCTGTGGAAGTGGCCGGCGTGGAAGGCGGTGCCGCTGCTCGTGCTGTTCTTCGTCGTCGACATCGCCTATTTCGCCGCCAACCTGATCAAGGTTCCCGACGGCGGCTGGGTGCCGCTGGCGATCGGCCTCAGCATCTTCACCATGCTTACCACCTGGTCGCGCGGGCGCAAGCTGATGCAGCAGCGGATGGCCGAAGGCGCGATGCCGATCCCGGTGTTCGTGAAGTCCGCCGCCGACAGCGCGACGCGTGTCCCCGGCACCGCGGTGTTCATGACCTCCACCGCCGACGGGGTGCCGCACGCGCTGCTCCACAACCTCAAGCACAACAAGGTGCTGCACGAACGGATCATCCTGCTGACGGTCAAGATCGCCGACGTGCCCTTCGTGAAGGAGGAGAATTCCTGCCTGCTCGAGGATCTGGGCAAGGGCTTCCACCGGCTGGTGCTGAACTATGGCTTCATGCAGCCCGTCGACGTGCCCGCGGCGCTGAAGCGCGTCACCAGTTGCGGCGGCGAATTCCGGATGATCGAGACCAGCTTCTTCCTGTCGCGCCAGACGCTGATCGCGGCGAGCAAGCCCGGCATGCCGATCTGGCGCGAGAAACTGTTCGCGTGGATGCTGCGCAATTCGGAAAGCGCGATGGAATATTTCCGCCTACCGACCAACCGCGTCGTCGAACTGGGCAGCCAGGTCGCGATTTAGATTCTGTCCTGTTTGGACGTGCGCGGCCCCGATCGGTCAGGGCTGAACCCGATGATAGGCGACGTGGGGCTGCGAGGAGAAGGACAAGCGCCAGCGTCCGTCCTCGCCATAAAAGCGCAATTGTTCATAAGGGCCGCCCGCACGCGCGCCGGTGACCTGTTCGAACAGCAGCGGGCCGATCCGTTCCCAATAGGTCGTCGATTTCTGGCGCGTGACGGTGATCGCATCGGCGCCCGCGGCGCTGATCCAGAGGTCGCGGTCGGGTTTGAGTACCCGTCCGGTGAGGGCCGTGTTGTAGGTTGAGGTTTCGCGCGCTCATAAGCGTGCTCGTGTGAGCGAGCTTAAGGACGGATATGAGCCAGGTAACG